>JAGGVO010000048.1 GCA_021157965.1 Candidatus Neomarinimicrobiota bacterium | reverse complement strand
GCGGAGAGGCAGGGATTTGAACCCTGGTTGCAGGTAACCCCGCAAAACGGATTAGCAATCCGTCGCCTTAAGCCACTCGGCCACCTCTCCTTTGACTGCCTTTCAAACAGCCGAAAAATATAGGACTTTTCACTGATGATACAAAATATTTTGATGGATTTTTCAGGCGAGTTTTTCCAGGATGTCCTGCCTTAAGTCCTCAAACAACCGGCGCAGTTCCGGTTCGCCTTCCAGGGTGACAGGTTGTCCCTTGATCTGGGACTGAGTAAAGGACGAATGATAAGGAATCTCTCCCAAAACCGGTATAGACTCCCTTTTGGCAATGGCCCGGATACGCTTTCTCTGTTCAGGAGAAATATCTGCCTTGTTGATGAGTATCATGGCAGGAATAGAAAAATAATTTGTCAATTCCACGATCCGCTCCAGATCATGGATAGCCGAGACCCCCGGTTCAGTCACAATAAGGACACCTGTGGCTCCGGTAAGGGAAGCAATGACCGGGCAACCTGTCCCCGGTGCCCCATCCGTGAGAATCCACGTTTTCCCCTCCGCATCTGCAATTTCCCCGGCTTTCTGCCGTACCGCCGTTACCAGCTTTCCTGAATTCTCTTCACCGGGGTATAAATCTGCATGAATAAGTTTTCCCCAGACTGTATGGGAAACATACAAATCCCCGTTTATAACAGGTTCAAAACGGATGGCATTCGTGGGACACGCACGAAAACACAAACCGCACCCTTCACAGGCAAGAGAGTCCACCTGGTACATACCGTTACCCACCTGAGAAATGGCATGAAAACTGCACAAGGACTCGCACAAGCCGCATCCTGTGCAGTTATCCTCCAAAATTCTTGCCTTTTTCCCACCGCTGAAGGGCATTTTTTCACGGATTTCCGGATTCAGGAGGATGGGCAAATTTGAGGCATCCACATCACAATCGGCAAAAACGGCATCGGGCCATAAAACAGCCAGAGCCCCTGTGATGCTGGTCTTGCCTGTTCCCCCTTTTCCACTGATGACCACAAGTTCTTTCATAATACCTTTCTGCACATATCTTTTGCCAGGCGGGCTATATCCTCCCGAAACCGGGGAAAATGTTCAATCAATAAACCGCCGCCGGCGATCACATTGGCATAATCTTCCCGAAAAGGAATTTTCAATAAAACAGGAATCCCCTCTTCCCGGCACCAGGTTTCCACTCCGTTATCCCCCTGTCCATGACGGTTAATTACAACCTGAAAAGGACGTCGAATCAAACGAAGCATGGATGCAACACCTTTCAGATCGTGCAAACCAAAAGGTGTCGATTCCGTTACGACCAAAACACGGTCTGCATGTTTTACCGTTTCTACAACAGGACAGGAAGTTCCCGGTGGGGCATCCACGATGGTACATGGACCCGCATAACTCAAAACCTCATCAATAACCGGAGTAACACGGCTCTCCCCACGATGCAAATCTCCCTCAATCACATGAAGACGGGGATAACCGTCACACACATACTCACGTATCCGACCGATTTCCCGGGGCTTTTCAAGAATTGCCTTTTCGGGACACACATACATACATGCCTTGCAACTATGGCACAAATCCGGACTCAACAGGACTCCTTTCCGGGTCATCATCAGGGCATTATATTCACATATATCCACACATTTACGGCAACGGGTGCATTTTTCATGAAGGATTTCCGGAACCATTACGGACACCGCCACATCCCGATGGATATCCGCCCGAAAAAACAAAACGGCATTGGGCTCCTCGGCATCGGCATCCAAAAGACGGACATCCCGCTGTCGGGACAAATACGCCGCAAGGTTTGATGCAAGGGTGGTTTTACCTGTTCCCCCTTTTCCGCTGACGATTGCCAGATTCATTGATCAGCCACAATATCTTCCACGATACGACGAATTATGCCGTTTTTACCGGTTATTGTCCGGACACCGGCACTTTCGAGAGCAGACATGGCCTTGGGGCCTATCTGGGGAGCCACAACCATATCCACACCGGCATCCATCACATACTGAGCCACGACACGGCCTACACCATGTCCGCCTTCTTTTTCTCCGTTCCATAAAGCGTAAGATTCCATGGTTTCCGTATCTACTACAACAAACCAGTCCGCCCGTGCAAAACGGTTGTCCATCTCTGAATCAAGATTCTCGCCTGTTGATGGAAATAAGATTTTCATCGCTCTTCCTCCAAGTATAAGATGTTATATTATGAACTTATGTTCATTATAGAAAGTAAAAAAGTCCTGTTTCTCTTTGCCGGGGCTTGTGTAAATTATCCCGTCAATTATAAACAGGTAATGAGCCATGAAAAAAAATGAAATCCTGGCAATCCTGGAAAGTCAGCCCCTTTTCAAATCATTTCAAAAAAAGGATCTGGACATTGTGGTAAGGCTTTCCCGGGTTAAAACCTATCCGAAAGATGAATTTCTGTTTCACGAAAGCATGCCCCGGGAAGCCTTGTACATCATTCTCAGCGGACGCCTGACCATCCTCCAGGGGATCGGGGATGAAATGATGCCAAAAGCCATGTATCAGGCAGGATCCGTGATATCGGAACGGATACTCCGGCAGGATCATTCCCCCCACAAGACATCCGGACAGGCAGCAACGGTGCTGAAAACCCTGGAACTGGATTTTCAGGGGCTGGAAAAGCTGCGTAACCATTACAAAGAGATTTACGATAGACTTCAGAAAAATGCCTACAAAGCCTTTGCCCACAGCATGATCCATGTGCAGTCCCCGGAAGGGACGGATGTGGTTCATCATACACGAAAAGAACACGACCTGCTGGGTGAACGGGATGTACCCGAAGAGGCTCTGTATGGCATTCAGACTCTGAGAGCCCTGGAAAATTTCCCAATCTCACGTATCGGCATCAGCAAGGTTCCTGCGCTGGTCAAATCTTTGGCGATGGTGAAAAAAGCGGCAGCCATGGCCAATCATGAGCTTGGAAAACTGGATGAATCCGTAGCAAACGCCATGATTCAGGCATGTGATGAAATTATCGACGGGAGCCATCATGAAGCTTTTGTAGTGGATGTATACCAGGGTGGTGCCGGAACCAGCACCAATATGAATGCCAACGAGGTAATTGCCAACCGGGCTTTGGAAATTTTGGGACATAAACGGGGTGAGTACACATACTGCCATCCCAACAATCATGTTAATCTGAGCCAGAGTACCAACGATGTGTACCCCACTGCATTGCGTATTGCCCTGCGGTTCAGTCTGCAGCTTCTCATCGGTGCCATGAAACAGCTTTCCAAAGCTTTTAATGCAAAGAGCAAAGAATTTAAGGATATCATTAAAATGGGACGGACTCAACTCCAGGATGCCGTCCCCATGACCCTTGGACAGGAATTTTCCAGCTTTTCCATCATGATCAGTGAGGATATTGAGCGGGTGAAAGAGCTG
The DNA here is from genome assembly GCA_021157965.1 of Candidatus Neomarinimicrobiota bacterium. Classification (NCBI taxonomy): domain Bacteria; kingdom Pseudomonadati; phylum Fidelibacterota; species Fidelibacterota bacterium. Next base: position 50,832 of record JAGGVO010000048.1, on the reverse strand, counting down.
GATAAACTGCTGGAAGAGATCAACATGGGAGCCACAGCCATCGGGACGGGACTCAATGCCGATCCGGAATACACGGAAGCGGTGAGAAAACACCTGGAGGCTATCACCGGCAAAAAAATGGCCACAGCCAAAAATCTGGTGGAAGCCACACAGGATACCGGTGCCTATGTGCAGGTGAGCGGCGTGCTGAAACGGGTTGCCACCAAGCTGAATAAAATCTGCAATGATCTGCGTCTCCTTGCTTCTGGTCCACGTGCCGGACTCCATGAAATCAACCTCCCCCCTGTCCAGCCCGGAAGCTCTATCATGCCCGGCAAGGTAAATCCCGTCATTCCCGAGGTGGTAAATCAGGTAGCCTTTGAGGTGATTGGCAATGATGTAACCATTACCCTTGCAGCCGGGGCAGGACAATTGCAACTGAACGTGATGGAACCGGTGATTGCCTGGTCCTTATTTAAGAGTATCAGCCATCTCCGTCAGGCCTGCATTGTTCTGGCGAAACGAACTGTCCGTAATATCACCGCCAATCCCGAGGTGACCCGTGGATATGTGGAGCGTAGCATCGGTATTGTAACCGCCCTCCTTCCCCGGCTGGGATATGAGACGTGTTCCACCCTGGCCAGAGAAGCTCTTGAAAAAGATAAAAGCATCCGGGAAATTGTTTTGGAGAAAAAACTGATGACCGAAACGGAACTGAATAAAATTTTGAAACCGGAGACCATGATTCAATGGCAGATCTGAACCCTGCTGAATTTAAGTTATTTACCTATCCCCACCGCCATATTGCAAAAAGGGTCTTTAAAATCAGAGAGATTACATCAACTAATGATATATTACTTACTGATCCGAAAAAAATGTTCCGGTCCGGAGATGTCTTGTGGAGTTTAAAACAATCCAAAGGACGAGGACGGTACAACCGGATATGGAACTCCCCTGAGGGTGGACTATATTTTTCCATTTTATTTGAGGATATCCCAAGGCTCAGCGCATTTTATCCCTTTGTGCTGCTTTGTGCCCTGGCTATCCGGAATGTGCTGGCGGATAGAACCCACGAGGCGTTTTTCACGATCAAATGGCCTAATGACATTTACGCAGATCATCACAAAATTGCCGGTATCCTGATCCAAAGCCAGTCCACAAGTCAGGATTCACGCGCCGTTATCGGCATGGGCATCAACCTCAACAATCCCATGCAGCATATCCCCAATCTCCGCACGCCGGCCATCTCGCTCCATGAATTGACAGGTCACACATCAGCTCCTGAATCTTTTTTAGAGGATATACTGGACCTGGTGAATACGTACTACCGGGATTTCATCCATCAGCGCTTCAGCTGCTACCTGCCCGAACTGAACCGTGTCATTTACAGTAAAGATAAACCCCTGATTTTAACCGAGGGGAAACGCCAGCGGATTGTAATTCCCCGGAAATTCACAAAGGACGGTTATCTGACATGTGAAGAAAATGGGGAAATGGTTGTTTTGATGGTGTAAATAATTGAACCCCGACTTATTCCTGCATGCTGTAAGAACATGATGTCTTTTAAAGCTGTTTGATGTAAAATAATTGTATGACAAAAACCAGAATGATGGCTACCTTATTTCCAAAAAAGTGTTACCTATCTCTTGACACAAAACTGTTACCTATGTCCTGACACACAACTGGTGACTGCCGACTGTCGACTGCCGACTGCCGACTGACGATTAAAAGACTATTTCCCAAGTAGTCTGAACATATTCTTTTTATACGCTTCCACACCGGGCTGGTCGAAAGGATTAACGCCCAAAGTATATCCATAGATAGCAATGGCAAATTCGAAGATAACCAGCAATTCAAAGAGGTTTTCTTCGTCCAGGCGTTCAAGATAAAAGGTTGAGACAGGCACGCCGCCCTCTTCATGGGCCTGACGTGTTCCTTCATAAGCCTTCCGGTTTATCCAGCTCAGCTTTTTGCCAGTCAGATAATTGAGATTGTCCGGATTCTGCACATCTTTTTCAACGGCAAGGTCCGTATCATAGTGATCAATCACAAGGAACGTCTCAAAAATATTCCGGGATCCTTCCTGAATCCATTGTCCCAGACTGTGAAGATCCGTCGTAAAGTCGGCGGATGCGGGATAGAGTCCTTTACCCTCTTTTCCTTCACTTTCTCCAAAAAGTTGCTTCCACCATTCGGCAACATAATGAATCCGGGGCTCAAAAGAGGCAAGGATTTCAATAGCTTTGCCGTTTTTCCACAGGATTTTCCGGTTCCGGGCATAGCGAAAGGCAGGATTTTGCCGGTCATCAAGAGATCCCTGCTTATATCCGGCCATGGCACCCTTCAGAATTTTTTTCAAATCTCCCCCGGCTGCAAGAATCGGCAGGAGTCCCACAGGAGTCAGTACGGAAAACCGTCCACCCACAGTATCCGGAATGGTAAAGGTCCGGTATTCCTCCTGCTCACTCAGTTTACGCAGGGCGCCTTTCGAAGCATCCGTCGTGGCAATAATCCTTTTGGAAGCCTCTTTCCCATATTTCTTTTCTGCTAATTGTTTCAAAAAGCGAAAAGCCACTCCCGGTTCAATGGTAGTCCCTGATTTGGAAATTACATTAATATAAAAATCAGTCTTCTCAAGTTCTTTCAAGAGCCGGCTCAATTCCAACGGACTCAAATGGTGGCCGGCAAAGCGAATCCGGTCGTTTTCCGGAAACAGGGAAGAGATAACGGCTTTGGCACCGAGATATGACCCTCCGATACCAACACAAACCAGGAGGTCGCCGCTTGTTTTAATTTCCTCAGCCACACGGGATAAAGGTTCAAGATCCTCCGGGTTTTGCAAAGGCAGATCCATCCATCCTAAGAATTCATGTCCGGGTCCTTTTCTGTCCAGCAGCACATGGAGGGATTCATGAGTCCAGTCCTCGACATCTTCCACATGAATCGGCTCAAATGAAAGGCAAAGTTTTTCGTCATCATAGCATACAGACATGGGTTTAATCCTTATTCTTTTATCTGTTTGATACAGCGATTTTCAAAACGTCGCAGGATTTTTTAAAATTCATCATTCTTTCCGAAAAAGAAACGGGAGAAAAAGATATTATTCAGGGAGATTATTAAAGACAAAGTGGGCCTTCACAGTCTGTGCATTCAGTTCCGGTGAATGGGTCCCGATAAAAGTCGCTGCAAAAGCACCTGCTGCTGTTCCGAATTCCACACAGGCAGGCACATTCCATCCCTGAAGGAGTCCCCAGATAAATCCTGCATGAAAAATATCCCCGCTTCCGTTGCTGTCCACAGCATCCACATGAAAGGCAGGCTGAAAAGCTGTCCCTTCCCTGTTTCCGTAAACCACACCTCCTGCCCCCAAGGTTATGGCTGCCATCTTTACCGGTGGTTTGGATAAAAACTGACAGGCCGTAAAGAGGTCGATGGAACCCAGGGTTTTGGTTACCCCTTCCTTTGGTGCAAGCCAGTAATCGATGTGGGGAGACCATTTCTCCAGATTTAACACACGGGTGCCCGGATCGAGAACAGTTGTAACCCCTTTCTCATGAGCCTCCCGGCAAATCCGGTATTCGGTTTCTACATACCAGCCTTCAAGGAGCAGGATATCTCCGGCAGTCATGGTTTCAACAAAACCGGCATGATACACGGGATAACATCTTTCATCGTGGGACAGAATAGCCGTTCGTTTTCCGTGTTTGGATTTTTCAATAAGAATATTGGCGACCGGATTTGCCGTATTCCTTTTGAACTGTATAAAATCAGTCTTGACACCTTGTTCTCCGATTTCACGGATAACCGAGCGGCCTGTATCATCATCACCTACCGCCGTGAACAATGCTGTTTCCACACCGGATCGGGACAGAAAGGCAAGGGCATTTGATACAGGACCGCCGAAAAAACGGTGAAAATCCGATGTAACCCGTTTTTCATTCAGGGCAGGATAAGAATCCAGAAACAACACATGATCATAGACAAGAAGCCCGGTTGCATAAACCTTTGGCTTAACCTGTTTTTCCCGGGCTCTCATTTAAAACTGCCGAATCGTGCGAACCTGCTGATAAGCATCATTAATCATTTTAAACTTTTCCTCGGCCGTTTTTACCAAATCCGGTCCGAGATGTGCCACTTTATCAGGGTGATAAAGACGGGCAAGCCGTTTATAGGAGGCTTTGATTTCATCATCGGAGGCATCCGGGCTCACTTCCAGAATTTTGTAAAGGGCATCATCACTTTTTGGTTGATATACATTGAGGACAGATTCATAGTCCTGAATAGAAAAGCCCAGGTTCATCGCGATTTTCTCAATGGCATTCCGTTCGGTCCGATCAATTTGTCCGTCCGCCTGAGCCAGGCCAAAAAGAAGGTGCAAAAACTGGATGCGGGAGGACAAATCCAGGTACATCGAGATTTGACGGACCACACCGGAAATATCTATATCCCTTTCCAAAGTTTGTTTAAAAAGGTACATCAATTCCTGGACAAATTTCTGATCGGAGATATTCTGCATCAGGTATTGTTTGACATATTCCACTTCCCCTTTGCGGATTTTGGAATCGGCCTTGACGACATAGGCAAAAACAATAATCAGACTCACATAAAAATCGCCCATTTGTGTCTGTCCTGAAGGCCGTCCGTAGGGATGCCCTCCAGTTAGTCTGTAAGTTCCTCCCTGTTCCCGTTCATCCAGCCGAGATCCCAGTATACCTCCCAAAATCGCGCCGATGGGTCCCAAAAGGACCCATCCCAGTCCTGCTCCGATAATCGTTTTATAAGAAATAGCCATAATCCGTCCTTTTTTTCTTAAGTCAGTGAGAAATTGAAGAAAATAAGGGGGAAATTCAAGGGAATATTGACGTTGAGACGTTTAGACGTTGAGACGTTGAGACGTTGAGACGTTGAGACGTTGAGACGTTCAGATGTTGAGATGTTGGAATGCAAAAATTTTCAGATTTTGATTGGCTTGAGAGATTTCACATATCTAATATAACTAATCAATTTTGCTTTAATTGCTTGAAGCCAATCGAAATAATCTTCATTTTGTTTTAAATAGTTTAATTTTTCAGCAATGATTAATTGTGTTTCTAATTCAGTTATTGAGCCTAATGCTACATATAAAAAATACAAATTTTCTTTATTCGTTTGCCTTGCAGCACCTTCAGCAATATTGGAAGGGATTGAAATGGCCGCCCTTCTGATCTGACTTATAAGTCCAAATCGCTCATCATCAGGAAAAGTTTCTGTAAACTTGTATATTTTGACAACAAAATTGATGGATTCTTTCCAGACATCCAAATCTTTATGAGTAGCCATAACCACACCTTCTTTTTGTATTGTTAAATCTTAAAATAAAAACCATTAGAATGCAAATTGATATTATAATATTTATAATTTAATATTAATTATATTTTTTACACTAATATCATATGATTCCAAACGACCATATCAATTTATTTAACATTATACAACTAAATATTAGTTGACCAAACGTCTAAACGTAAAATTGTAACGAAATCCCCAAATATTCATTGAATTTATAAGATAGAAACAATACATTTCTTTGTTGTGTTAAAATGGGGAATTATGCAAAAAAAGAAAACAACGGAGACAAAACCAAAGACCCGGAGACGCAAGAAACAGCGTTCGACAAACGATGCCAACAGGGCATTGAGCCGGTATTTAGATGAAATCGGGCATTTTGAACCGTTAAAACCGGCAGAAGAGATTGAACTGGCAAAGCGGGTTAAACAGGGAGATCGCCGGGCATTAAAGCAGTTATGCGAGGCCAACCTACGGTTTGTCGTAAGTGTGGCAAAGGATTATCAGGGACAGGGTTTACCCCTGACTGACCTGATCAACGAAGGAAATCTGGGTTTGATCAAGGCGGCAGAACGCTTTGATGAGACCCGGGGATTCAAATTCATTTCCTATGCCGTATGGTGGATTCGGCAAAGTATTTTGCAGGCTCTGGCGGAACACAGCCGGATTGTCCGGCTTCCACTGAACCGGGTAGGGACAATCACCAAGATTACCCGGGCTGCAGAAGAGTTGGAAGGGACAGGTGAACGGACGCCCAATCCGGATGAGATTGCAGATAAGTTAGGACTCAAAACCTACGAGATTTCCGATGCTGTCCGGATTTCCCGCCGGCACCACTCTCTGGACGCTCCATTTCGTGATGGTGAAAAAAACTCGCTGATTGACATTATTGAGGACAGTGGACAGCAAACTCCGGATCATCTTTTAATGGATGAGAGTCTGGAATCTGAAATTCGTGCCGCACTGGACACATTAAAAGACCGGGAGCGGGATGTGATCAAGATGTATTTCGGAATAGACCGTGAATATGCTCTCACCCTTAATGAAATCGGTGAAGAATTCAATCTGACCCGTGAAAGGGTGCGGCAAATTAAAGAAAAGGCTATCCGACGACTGCGACATAAGTCCCGAAGCCGGAAATTAAGGTCATATTTAGGCTAATGTTAACATAACAGAAAGGTGGTGACTTTTCACAATGGTTCAAGTAACTGTACACAGAGACGAACCACTGGAAAAAGCACTGAAGCGTTTCAAGAAAAAGTTTGAAAAGGCCGGGATCATGAGAGACATCAATAAGATCTCTTATTATGTGAAACCCAGTCAGGACAAACGGATCCGCCGGGCCAAGGCAGAGAGACGCTTGAGACGACTTCGAAACAGTAAGTAAGCCTGAGAAGTCCGGAGGATTCCGGACTTTTCCATATCAGGGAGAATAAACCATGCTCATTGAATCGATTTCCGGTGTCCGTGGAACCATCGGAGACAGTCTGCAACCGACACATATCGTTCAGTATGCTTCTGCTCTGGGGACCTATCTCCAGTCGAAAGGGACCGTGATCATCGGTCGGGATTCCCGTCCCTCCGGAGAAGCCATCGTCCGTATTTTCAGTGCAACCCTGCAATGGATGGGAATTGACGTCATTAATATCGGAATTGTCCCCACCCCTACTGTCCAGCTACTGACAGAAAAAAAGGGCGCCGATGCTGGAATTGCCATCACCGCCAGTCACAATCCCTTTCCCTGGAATGGAATCAAGTATATTGATCATACGGGACTCTTTATGAATGCAGAGCAGGTGCAGAAAATCATGTCCCTGAAAAACCTCTCTGATAAGCCCTTTAAAAAAAGCGGGGAATTCGGATCCTACAGAGAAGAAGGAACAGCCTTGTCGGACCATATTGAAAACATCCTTGAGATTCCCTATATCCAGGTGGAAATGATCCGGCAAAAAAAATTCCGTGTGGTGGTAGATGCTGTCAACGGGGGAGGTTCTCTGGCACTACCGGCGCTTCTCAAAGAATTGAGGTGTGATGTCATCGAAATCAATTGCACGCCGGACGGATATTTTCCCCACACACCAGAACCACTTCCGGAAAATCTGAAGGACCTAATGGATGCCGTTGTCAGGCACAAAGCCCATCTTGGGATGGCCGTAGATCCCGATGCAGACCGTCTGGCCATTGTCGATGAAGGCGGGCGATACCTTTCCGAAGAATATACACTGGTCATGGCTGTAAAAACGGTCCTTTCCAAAACAACCATAAAAAAACCTCTGGTTGTCACCAACCTGTCTACAACCCTGGCCGTGGACAAAGTGACAAAGCATTTAGGGGGGAGAATCATCCGTACGGCCATTGGTGAAATCAATGTCTCGGCAACAATGAAGGCCGAAAAAGCCGTCATCGGCGGCGAAGGAAACGGAGGCGTGATTCTGCCCGACTCTCATCTGGGGAGGGACAGCCTGGTTGGTGCTGCTTTAATCCTCCAGTTACTGACCGATGAAGACAAACCACTCAGCGATATTTTTGCCTCCCTGCCTCAGTACCGGATGAGCAAGAAAAAAGTTGAAATTGGCAAATCTGATCCCGATACCATTATCACAACATTGAAAAAAAGGTATGCACAAAAAGAAATCGATACGACTGACGGGTTGAAAATTCTCGATAGAGACCGGTGGGTGCACCTTCGAAAATCCAATACTGAACCTATCTTAAGGGTCTATTCAGAAGCACCGACCCTTGAAGAAGCCGAATCTCTTGGAGAAGCGATGATTGGAGAAATAAAAAGAGAGTTATGAGTGTCGGGATGAATTGAGAATTGAATGAAGAGAATTCCAGGGCCTTCGGCGTTTAAGTTTTTTTTTGAACACTGCAAAGCAGTGCCAGAATCTTCCATAAACCTAAAGCGACAACCCCGAAAACCGATATAGACGGTACATCGGGAAACCCACAAACCAAAACCAGGATAACATCATGACAAAAAATGAAAACATATCCCGTTATATTGATCACACACTGCTGAAACCTGATGCAACACAGGAACAGATTATTCAACTATGTCAGGAAGCAAAGGAATATCAGTTCGCTTCAGTATGTGTTAACCCTTACTGGGTATCTTTATGTAAAGGACAGTTAAAGGATACTGATGTCAAGGTCTGTACGGTTATCGGTTTCCCTTTGGGAGCCAATACAACCGTTGTAAAGGTTGCTGAAACACTGCAAGCTATTGAAGACGGGGCTGACGAAGTGGATATGGTAATGAACATCAACGCCCTGAAATCCGGTAAGTTTATCGATGTTGAAACGGATATCCGGGCTGTAACAGAGGCTGTAAAAAAAGCAACCCAAAATAACCGGATTAAGGTCAAGGTGATTCTCGAAGCCTGCCTGTTAAGTGATGAAGAAAAAATTCTGGCCTGTGAACTCAGTGAAAAAGCCGGTGCAGATTTTATTAAAACATCTACGGGTTTTTCCAGCGGAGGAGCAACGGTGGAAGATGTTAAACTGTTAAAAAAAACCGTTGGATCACGAATGGAAGTCAAGGCATCCGGAGGCATACGGGATATCCAAACGGCTTTGGCCATGATAAAGGCGGGAGCTACCCGGTTAGGAACTTCATCAGGCGTAAAAATCGTCATGGGTCAAAAAGCCGGGACAGACTCATACTAAACCACATCAACGTCAGGTGGAAAAGTCTATTATAAAGTCATGAACATATATGATAATCCGCATGTCCTCGCCCCCCGCCCCGGGGGTAATATAGGGAACTACAACAAAAGTGGCAAGTTTATATTGTTATTAATATATTTATATTATTTTTTATCTTTAAGTTTGCAAATTCACAAATACCGTCCTTATAACCCGGGATATGTATGAATAACCCCTGTCCGGTGAAAAAAAACTCCATTCGGGAAGTTACCATTGAAAGTATCGCCTTCGGTGGAAAAGGTGTTGCCCGTTTAAATGATTATGTGATTTTTGTCCGTGATGCACTTCCGGGTCAATCACTCCGCGTGAAAATCATTAAACGCAAACCGCATTATGCAGAAGCCATCATTGAAGAAATTTTGAAAGAAAGTCCGAATTATACTCCTCCCCCCTGTCCTTATTTTTCCGATTGCGGCGGGTGCACCTTCCAAAATCTGGACTATGAAACCCAATGTCAAATTAAAGAAATGCAAATCCGTGAAGTATTCACCCACCTTGGAGGATTGAAAACGGAAATACTTCCGGTCAAGGGATCACCGGTATTGTGGGGATACCGGAATAAAATGGAATTCTCAGCCGGAACAAAACGGTGGTTTATGAAAGAGAACGATCCCGGAACCTCCCGGGATTTTGCTCTGGGCCTTCATGCTCCCCGGCGTTTTGATAAAATTCTGGATATTGAATCCTGTCTTCTGCAGGATGAGGAAAGAAATGCCCTGTTTCAGGAAATCCGGAAACAGGTAAAAGCAGAAGGCCTTTCTCTTTACAACGCCAGGACTCATGAGGGTTATCTGCGCAATGTGGTAATCCGAAAAGGATACCATACCGGTGAAATCATGGTCAATTTTGTAACCCGTGATGACACGCCTGAAAGACTGACACCGATCGTAGAAAATATAACCCGGTGTTTTCCATCGGTCACTACTGTGGTAAATAACATCAATGATTCCCTCGGAATGACCGCTTTCGGTCAAAAGGAGTGGCGCCTCCATGGGCCGGGTATTATTCATGACCGTATCGGTCCCATTCACTATGAAATTTCTGCCAACAGTTTTTTTCAAACCAATACTGCCGGTGCTGAACAGCTTTATTCTCTTGTGGAAGACTTTGCCGAATTGACGGGACAGGAAACGGTTTGGGATCTCTATTGCGGGACCGGGTCCATTGCCCTTTACTTATCCCAAAAAGCAAAACAGGTATTGGGTTTTGAAATGATCCGGGATGCCGTAGAAAACGCACGGAAAAACGCAGAGAAAAATAAGATTTCCAATTGCCACTTTTTTGAAGCCAATCTGGATAAATTTTTTCAAAAAAATCCGGATCTGATTCAATCCTTGCCGGTACCTGATCTGGCTGTTGTAGATCCTCCCAGGGCGGGATTACATCCCGATTTTGTCAAACAGTTGATTCACCTGGCTCCGCCGAAAATCGTATATGTTTCATGCAATCCTGCAACACAGGCAAGGGATACGGCCATGTTGGCGGAAAACGGCTATTCTCTGGTTAAAATTCAACCCGTGGATATGTTCCCCCATACACCTCATATTGAATCGGTGGCACTCCTGATTAAAACATAATGCCCAAATAAGAATATTGCTGAAAATATCACCGTTGCTTAATTTTAATCAATCAATTAAACGGAGGATTTTCCATGAAAAGAATCATTATGAGTTTTTTACTCGTATTATTTATCCATTCCTATAGTATGGCTGCTGCCAACCTGATTATCCGTTGTGATGATATCGGCATGAACCATTCCGTAAACCTGGCTGTCAAGGAGCTTTTGGACACCGGGCTTCCCATTAACTGCTCGGTTATGTTCCCGTGCGGGTGGTACCTGGAGGGTATCAATATCTTAAAAGAATATGACAATGTAAGTGTGGGAATCCACCTTGTACTAAACAGTGAGTGGCAGGAATACAAGTGGGGGCCTGTTTCGGGACGGGAAAGTGTACCGAGTCTGGTGGATTCTAACGGTTTTTTCTTTCCAACCCGTGCGCTTTTTGAAGCCAACAAACCGGATTTCTCCGAAGTGGAAAAGGAGCTCCGGGCACAAATAGAACGGGCTATCCGTTCCGGAATAAATATTTCTTATATGGATTATCACATGGGCACCGCCGCCTCAACACCGGAGTATCAGGACCTGCTCATGAAGCTGGCCGGGGAATATCAAATTGGCATTTCCCGTTTCTATGGTGAAGAAGATATGAAAAGTATTTACGCTGTAGACTTTCACTGTAAAACCGATTCATTGATCGCTAATATTAAAAATCTGCCGGACACGGGGACTTACCTGCTTGTATGCCATATTGGAAAAACGACGCCTGAAATGAATGCTCTTACTGATACACACTCCTGGGGACTCAAAGAAATGAGCCGGCACCGTCAGGCTGAACTGGATGCTCTGAAATCCGAGGCCTTTCAATCCCTTCTGAAAAAAAAGAAAATCAATATCCTTATGTACGATCAATTATTGGAAGAGAAAGGCGTTAAGGCGTTGGAGAATCCTTTTTGACGTTGAGACGTTGAGACGTTGAGACGTTGAGACGTTCAGATGTTGAGACGTTGAGACGTTGAGACGTTGAGACGTTGAGACGTTGAGACGTTGAGATGTTGAGACGTTGAGACGTTGAGACGTTCAGACGTTGAGATGTTGAGACGTTGAGACGTTGAGACGTTCAGACGTTGAGACGTTGAGATGTTGAGACGTTGAGATGTTGAGACGTTGAGACGTTGAGACGTTGAGATGTTGAGACGTTGAGGCGTTGGGTGCTTACTTCGTTCGCTGTTGATGGGCTCTTGATGGGTTCATGGGTCTCCCGATGCACCGCCTGCCATTGGCAGTTTCTAGCATGGGTTCATGGGTTATCATATCTCGCCGGGCTCGGCGTTCAATAGTTACTTCGTAACGTTTAAAAATTCAAGCACCTTCGGGGTTCAATTACTTTGGAGTTCGACCCCTTCGCCCTTTCGTCCTCTCATCCCGTCTCGCTATTCAGAATTCCAAGGATCTGATAATAAGAAATCCAAAAATTTTTCAGCGTCTGAATATAGGTCCTTCGGGCTAAATCCTGTTCCTGCTGAGCCATGAACAAATGGGTAATATCTATTTTCCCGATCAGGTAGCGATTTTTTGTCACCTCAAAACGGCGTTGAGCCACCGTATCAGATTGTGCAGCAATGTGGACCTGTCTTTTCAGTTGGTCAAACCGCTTTAAGACATTTGAGTATTCTTCCCGGATTTGTTTTCGGGTTAGATTCCCCCGGATTTGAGCTGATTTCAGGGCTGATTCACCAGCTTTAATTTCTGCACGGTTTTTCCCCCAGTTAAAAAGGGGAATATCAAGCCCCATGGTGAATTGCTCCTGGTCAAAGGGATTCTCATACAAATCCCGAATATTCTCTCCGGTTTGGTTATAACCGAAACTCATGGTCAGATCAGCACTTATTCTTCTCTTGGATTTCAAATCTTTGAGTGCCTGTTCGGCAGATAAAACCGAAAGGCTGTCCCTTAATATTTCAGATGAACCGGTCAGGGCTTTGGAAAGGAATTCTTCCCGGTCGATATTCACTTCCGGGATGTGCAGGGGAGCCGTAATACTGAATTCCGTATCTTCGGGCATTCCCAGAAGCATTTTGAGTTCATTCATGGATCTTTCCAGCTCAAATTGAGCAGATTCCAGATTTGTTTCGGCCTTCATGAGTTCCAGTTTACTTTGCAGTAAATCGTTTTCAGCGATTTTCCCCACACTATATCGCCGTTTGGAAAGGTTGTATACGGTATCATTCACCGTATGGTTTATCCGGGCAATTTCCAGATTGATCTGATCGATATAGGTATTAAAGAATGCGTTTACGATCTGGACATTCAATGTATTGACATCTTCCTCAAAAGCCTGCCGGGCCAATTCGTATTGGATGCTCTGTAATTTATGTTCCCATTTCATGGCATTGGGAGCAAATAAAGGTTGTCGGTAAGAAGCGATAAAGGGAGATGCACGCCAGTAATAACTATCTGTATTCAAATTGTCAAAGCGTTCAAGTCCGCTACTCATAGAGAGGGTACCTCCGGTCCATCGAATTTTCTGACGGATTTCCAAAGCTGCCGTCCCATAGGTTTGGCTTTGGGAGCGGTATAAGAGAGTCCCATCCGGCTGCTGGACACTTCTGATGCTCCGGTTTAAACCCGGAATATTTCCCGACAATGAGATTTCGGGGAAAAAATCCTTCATAAAAGCTTCATAATTCCACCGGGCATTCAAAAAGTTCTGTCTGACCATTTCCAGATTGGGGCTGTGAACCCGGGCATAGTCCAGGGCATTCTCCAAAGTTAATTCAAAAGGTTCCCCCTCTTCGGCATAAAGCCAGGTACCATTCGTAAAAAAAAGAAGGCAATAACACACAAAGAAAAGCATGACAGATCGCATATCAAAACTCACTTATTCATATCTTAATGATTCAATGGGATCCCTCCGGGCTGCCTGATTGGCAGGATAGCTGCCGAAAATGAGTCCTACCGAGATCGAAACAACAAAAGATACTACAATTGAAATAGTCGAAACAACGGTTGTGATACCTGTAATTTCTTCAATCACATAACTGAGGAAAATTCCCAGAAAGATTCCGATAATCCCCCCTGTTACAGAAATTGTAATAGCTTCCAGCAAGAACTGGAGCATAATATCCAGACGAGTTGCACCCAGTGCCTGGCGGACGCCGATTTCCTTGATCCGCTCCATCACCGAAGCAAGCATAATATTCATAATTCCGATACCACCTACAACCAGGGATATGGAAGCAATAGCACCTAATACCATATTGAAAATCCGCTTGGTCCGCTGTTCCTGTTGCAATAATTGTTCAGGAACAATCACTTCAAAATCAACCACATCATAATGTCTCCGTGTCAGCATACGGGCAATAATTTCGGAAACTGTGGTGATGTATTGTGAATCATCAACCCGTACCACAAGCCGGTCGATCTGGTGGTAATTACTTTCCTGTGACCGGTTCCGCTGGCGTGAGACAGCCATGATATCCCGGGGAGAAATCCGGGATCTGTCGATATAGCGGAGTAAAACTGTTTTTACAGGCGCGTAGATGTCCAGATTGGTGTTTCTAAGTCCCAGATGTTCAAAAGATTCTTCCGCAATCTTTCGTTCTTTCAATACACCTATAACAGTCAGCCAGTTTTTCCCGCATTTTATCTTTTTTCCTAAAGGATTCTCACCGGGGAAAAAACGGACACCGATATCATACCCGATGACACAGACGGGCAAAGCCTGGTCCTGCTGACTTTCAGTAAAAAAAGACCCTTCACATATTTCAAAATCCGTTGTTTTGAAATATTCATTATTCACACCCACCAGCTTGCCAGAGCGGCGGTACCCGGAGCGGATTATTGTTGTTTCCAAAACGATTTCGGGGCTGACAAAATCAACATGGGGAATAGTGGTCTTTATGGTTTGAGCATCTTCCAGTGTGAGACCCCGGGTAAATTTAATCTTTTTTTCACCATTGTTTGTTTTTTGGTTGGTCGATCCATCCTGTACACGACCTTCTTCCTGTTTGATGACCGGCCGGATAATGATATTGTTCACCCCCAACAGGGACATTTGTTCCAGTATCTCCTGACGGGCGCCGGATCCAATGGCCAGCATAGCTATCACACTGGCAACCCCAAAAATAATCCCCAAAGATGTTAAGAGGGATTTCAGCTTATTTTGCCGGATGGCATCCAGGGCTATATGTAAATTCAAAAGGGTTTGAACTGACCAATGATAATGCAAACTCATTTGGAATCCGGTAAATATATAATTTCAAGGTCTTCATCGTTTTCGGGGATTGATAAAAAGATTTTATCTGTGGGTTTTAATCCCCGGGTGATCACAATTTCATTTTCATTTTTCAATCCAGTCTCCACCTCTTGTTTTACAGGTTCGGAAGAACTTTTCTTAAAGACAAATTCCAGTGAATCTTCTGCATGATATGCCTCCAGGAGAATATATAGTGCAGAGTCGAGGGATGCGATGATAATAGTGTTACTGGTTGTCATAGCCGGCCGGAGAGTGGAATCGGCTTCATTGATTTCAATTTCCACCTCGAAAACCTTGGAATCTGAATTGGGCTGTTGTTCACCAATATTGGCAATAGAGGTGACAACCCCCGTCAGATTTTTGGACGGATCGGCATCCAGGCCGACCTCGACCGGCATGCCCGTTTTTACTTTTTGGATATCCACCTCGCTGACATAGGTGATGGATTGCATCACACTCAAATCAGGCAGAGTGGCAATTGTCGGATCCCAGGCATTGATGGTGGAACCCTCCGTTATCTTGTTCCCGTTCCAGTCCCTTTTATATATCACCATCCCTTTTTCAGGGGCATAGATCGTAAATTCCTTCATCAGATCCAGATATTCCTGGTATTCATTCCGGTTCTTCCGAAGATCGGAATCCACTTCAGACATTTTGGCAATGGCCTGCTTCACTTTAGTTTTATAGTTTTCCTTTGCCTGCCCAAGAGCACGGACAGCTTTATCATAATCAATCTCAGCCTGTCTGGCAACCGACGGGGCTTCGTATTTCGCCTGTTCTTTCATCAAAAGACGCTCTTCCAGGGCATATTCCAGGTTAATCAGTTCATTACGTGCATTTGCAAGGGTCAGGGTACAATCCAGCTTAGCCTGTTGATATTGACTTTCTGCCTTTTGTATAGCCAGTTGGACGTCTTTGATCTTACTCTCCAGCTCTGACCTGTCCAGACTGGCCACAAAATCACCGGAATCCACCACGGTCCCCTCGGAGACCAGTTTTAAAATTTTCATCTCGTAAATACGGGCTCTCCGGGCATTTGCAGGTCCACGGATCTCTGTAGAATTTTTCGCCTTCAATTCCCCCGTAGTTGTAATCGTCACCCTGAAAAGTCCGGTTTTCGGCGTTATGATAATCTCTGTACTTTCCTCATTCGTTGGGAGAAAACGATAAAACAGAAAGACAAGAACTAAAACAATTAAAAGTATCAGAATCAGATTTTTACGTTTCATGGATTACCCATTTGTTCAAATGTTGACTCATAAAGGGACCGGATATGGCCATCCAGCCACTTGTTAAAATATTTTATATCTTTTTTATTTACACCCTTTTTACAGAATCGTTCCTGTAAAACCCTGGCTTTTGAAATAATTATATCTTCCCGGGGAATAAGATTCTGCAAAAAACCTGTGTTTTGCTGATTTTTCAGGGGTGCCGTATTGATATAGGATTCCCCGTTTCCTTTTTCATAGGGGAAACAATATGCTTTCAGTTGCAGAGACCAATCGACCAGGGGAGGATTTTCTCCATTCTCCGATTGTATTATGGCAGGTATTTCATTTCCCGCACCAATCCACACAGGTGTTACGACACAAGTCAGGGGGAATCCAATCAGGGTCCACAATGTCGTGCCTTCCGGGTTTTCATGGGGTTTCACCCCTTCCACCACCAAAACAGAAGCAGACCAGAATCGAACCACATAATCCTGAAGAGACACCATATATTCATCATAAAAATCTTTCGGAAAATAAGAATCCCAAATATCCCGTTTCATCAGGCCATGGTGCATGTTCCGTGTTGCCTTTTTCAGGATGAATTCCACGCTTAATCCACCTTTCAGTATTTCCCGCCGGAAAAGGTCCGCTGTTTCGGCATAACGAATGTAACCCTGACCGTCTTCCGGTTCACCGGAAAAAGAAAAATTTGTCCGGATCAGATAGCCTTCCGGGGCAATATTTTTATCGGTGGCATCATATTTAACATAGTCATAAAACCCTGTTTCGAAATAGGCAGCACCTCCTTTTGCATCTATAACACCAAAGTTCGCTTCAACACCCCATTCCCCTAACTGGGACTTGAGAAACGCTTCAAATTCTTCCACGGTAGCACATTGCCCCAGGGCTTTTTTCATAAAGATCCCTTCCTGATCCTTTTGTTTGTTCCATTCCACCCCGGCATTCACATTATAAGATGCCGTATTCATAATACTGAAACCGGCTTCGTTGCTCCCCATCCAGAGTTCTTTATTCAGGGTGTCAGATACATTGAAAATCCCGGTGCAGGCATATTTATCCCCCATAAAACGGACAATTTTATTCTCCAGAGAGCCGGTATCCCGGTGTTTCCACAACATGGGACGACCGGTCAGGCTCGCATCCCCCGTAATAACCGCTGATGTACAGGGGAAAAGCAAATTGTTCAAAAGAAAGAAAACAAACAGTGAAAAAAGATATTTTTTCATAGGACCTCCATTACGGGCTAAAAAAGAGATAAGCGACAAGAATTGCGGCAATTATACCGGCAAAATCGGCAGTGAGTCCGGCTGAAACGGCATAGCGGGTTTTCCTTACTCCCACAGAACCAAAATAAAGGGCAATCACATAAAAGGTTGTGTCCGTAGCGCCCTGCATGATACAAACCAGTCTTCCCACAAAACTATCCGGGCCGTGATGCTGCATGGCTTCAATCATGAGTCCGCGGGCACCACTTCCACTGAGGGGCCGCATAAGGGCTGTAGGTAATGCCGGTAAAAATTCCGTATTTAATCCCAATGCGGCAAAACCTTTAGCTAAAAGATCAATCAGCATTTCCAGGGCACCGGAAGTTCTGAACACGCCGACAGCAACCAGGATGGCAATGAGGTAGGGAATAATGACAATGGCTGTGCTGAATCCCTCCTTTGCACCGTCGATAAAGACTTCATACACATTCAGTTTTTTCCGGAATCCCATTCCGATAAAAAAAATAATCACGGAAAAAAGAATCAGATTACCGGCAATAAGGGAAACCTGATTAATCATTTCCGGCGTTAAGGTTGAGAAAAAGGCAATAATTCCCACGACAAAGAGGAGAAATCCGCCAAGATATCCCAGAAGGACCCTATCCAGCAGCCGGATTTTCTGGTGGAATGCCACAGCAAAGATCCCGCAAAAGGTGGAGAAAAACGTGGCAATCAGGATAGGGATAAAGATATCCGCCGGAGCGGCAGCGCCCATTTCGGCCCGGTACATCATAATCGCCACCGGTAAAATCATAAGTCCCGATGTGTTCATCACCAAAAACATGATCATGGCATCCGTGGCCGTATCTTTTTCCGTATTCAGATCCTGAAGCTGTTTCATGGCTTTCAGTCCCAGAGGAGTAGCTGCATTTTCAAGTCCAAGCATATTGGCAGCAATATTCATCAACATGGAACCATAAACCGGGTGTCCAGAGGGAATTCCGGGAAAAAGCCGGCTGAAAAGGGGATTGACGCCCCTGGCCAAAAGCTGGATACAACCGGATTTTTCAGCAATTTTCATCAATCCCAGCCAGAGTGTCATGATGCCGGCCAATCCCAGAGAAATCTCCAGTCCTGTTTTGGCCATATCAAAGGTACTGTTGATCAAATCAGGAAAAATCTGCGTATCCCCAAGAAAAATCAGACGCCCGAGTCCCACAAGCCATGCAATAACAAAAAAGGATATCCAGACAATATTCAATACCATAACAAATCCTACTTCTTAAGAGCCTGATAGAGTATTTCAACGGGATGGTAAGCAGTTCGACCTGTTCCGTCTTTAATCTGGTGCCGGCAACTGGTCCCCGGAGCAGCAATGATTGTATCAGGAGAAGCGTTGCGGACAGACGGAAAAAGGACAAGTTCTCCTACTTTCATGGACACCTCATAATGTTCCTTCTCATATCCGAACGAACCTGCCATTCCGCAGCATCCGCTGGGAATCTCTTTCACCTTGTAATTTTCCGGAAAGGCAAGCATTTTCAGGGTCGGGGCCGTAGAAGCCACAGCCTTCTGCTGACAATGACCATGGAGCAAAATATGTTTCTCTTCAGTAGTGAAAACTCCCCGGTTGATCCGTCCTGCATCCATTTCCAGTACCAGAAATTCCTCAATCATGAGGACATGATTTGCCAGTTTTTTTGCATCTTCTTTCAGCTCCTCTCCCACCAGTTCGGGGTATTCATCCCTGAAGGTGAGAATAGCTGACGGTTCAAGTCCGATAAGGGGCGATTCCTCCGAAATCAACTCCTTCAGCATGGAAACATTTTTTTCAGCCAGAACCTTTGCTTTTCTCAAAAACCCCTTGGATAAACTTGCCCGGGCACTTTCCTTATGCCTGGGGATTTTTACATCATATCCCAAACGGGTCAGCAATCGGATGGCATCAATCCCAACGGGTGTATCTTGAAAATTAGTAAATTCATCATTAAACAGGTAGACCCGCCTTTTCCCTTTATCTTTTTGAAGTGTGCGGACATAGTGTCGCATCCATCTTTCCAGGGTTACGGTGTGGAGTAAAGGCAGGGTCCGCTTAACCGAAAATCCAATCATGGACATGAAGGGTTTTCGGAACAAACCTGTTTTAAAAAAGAAATTCGTCAATCCGGGAAACAGGGAGCCCAGGCGGTTGAGTTTTGTAATATTGGCAATCAATTTGGAACGAAAAGGCGCTCCATGAAGGTCATAATAATGTTGAAGAAATTCAGCTTTTAATTTTGCCACATCCACACCGGATGGACACTCAGATTTACACGCCTTGCAGCTCAGGCAGAGATCCATGATTCCATAGATTTCTTCATGATCCAGAGGGTCATCTTTAGGTGAATAGGTTAAAAATTCACGGAGGATATTAGCCCGGGCGCGGGTTACATGATGTTCATCCCGGGTTGCCATATAGCTGGGACACATGGTACCACCGGAAACTTCGGTTTTGCGGCAATCCCCTGATCCATTACATTTTTCGGCAGCCCGGACAAATCCCCGGACCCGTGAAAAATCAAAGACAGTTTCAACCTCCCGGAGTGGCAGTCCGGGTTCATACCGCAAGTGTGTATTCATGAGTGGAGTATCTACAATTTTTCCCGGATTGAATAAATTGTTGGGATCCCAGGTAAATTTCAACTGACGAAGAAGCCGGTAATTGTGGTCACCGATCATTAAGGGAATCATCTCTCCCCTCAGGCGACCGTCTCCGTGCTCCCCGCTGAGAGATCCCCGGTACTTTTTCACCAGTTGAGCCACATCCATAAGGATGGAACGAAATATTTCCACTTCATCACAGTCTTTCAGATTAATGATGGGACGCAGATGAAGCTCCCCGGAGCCGATATGGGCATAGTAAACACTTTCTTTACCGTATTTTTTCAGGATCTTATCAAATTCTTTCATATAGGCCGGCAGGTCTTCCACATCTACGGCCGTATCTTCAATCACCGTGACACTCCGGGTATCTCCGGGGATATTGGAGAGCAGTCCGAGACCGGCCTTTCTGAGTTCCCACACCCTGTCAGCCATGTCATTGCATAAAACAGGGAATGCATATCCATAACCGGCGGCACGCATCTCTTTTTCCATGGCATTTGTCAATGCATCCAGTTCATCCCGGCTATCCCGGCGAAATTCCACCATCATCAGAGCGGCAGGATTCCCCTGAAGAAAAAAACGATTCTTTCGTTGACCGATATTGTTTTTAGTACAATCCATGATGTACCTGTCCATAAGTTCAACGGCACCGGGTTTGTATTTCAGGGCAATTAAATTGGCATGGAAAGCTTCTTCGAGTTTTTCAAAATGGCAGCAGACAACAGCTGTTTCTCTTGGGGGCAGCGGCACCAGACCCAATGTGATTTCGGTGAAAAAAGCCAGAGTCCCTTCCGATCCCGCTAAAAGGGATGAAAAATTAAACGGTTTTCCCTGTGGATTGAAGGGTTGCATTTCCATGAGGATATCCAGGGCATAACCCATATTCCGTCTGGGAATTGTGGGTTTTGGGTAATTATCCCGGATTAGATTGCGGTTAACGGGATTTTCAAGCATTTCCTGAATATGTCGGTAGAGCCTTCCTTCCAGAGTATTCAGACGGGTTTTTGCATGAAAGGCTTCTGCCGAGAGGGGTTCAAAAAGCACTTCTGAACCGTCACTGAGCAGGGCTTTAACCGAAAGGGTATGTTCACGGGTGCTTCCGTAAATAGGAAGGTGGGCTCCACAGGAGTTATTTCCCACCATTCCCCCCATCATACAGCGGCTGGAAGTGGATGTTTCCGGTCCGAAAAAGAGTCCATAATCTTTCAGAAAGAAGTTTAAATGATCCAGAATTACACCCGGCTGAACCCGGACCCATTTTTCCTCCGGGTTAATTTCCAGAATCTCAGTCATATATTTGGATACATCCACCACAATCCCGTTTCCCACCACCTGACCGGCCAGAGAGGTCCCCGCAGTCCGGGGGATAAGCGATGTGCTGTTCAACCGGGCAAAGCGAATCAATTCCTTTAAATCGTCTTCATCTTTCGGCCATGCGACTGCCAGTGGTTTTTCCCGATAGACAGATCCGTCTGTGGCATAAATGATCCGTGTGGCATTATCCGTGAACAATTCACCTTTTAACGTAGCTTTCAGAGCATCCAACGCTTGTATCACAACCTGTCTCCACTTAGGGTTTTATTGAAATGAAAGTTAAAAGATTATTTATGAAGCTCAAAGAAGGTTTAGACGTTGAGATGTTGAGACGTTGAGACGTTCAGACGTTCAGATGTTGAGACGTTGAGATGTTGAGATGTTGAGACGTTTAGACGTTGAGACGTTGAGACGTTTAGACGTTGAGACGTTGAGATGTTGAGACGTTTAGATGTTGAGACGTTGAGACGTTGAGACGTTGAGACGTTGAGATGTTGAGATGTTGAGACGTTGAGATGTTGAGATGTTGAGACGTTGAGACGTTGAGATGTTGAGACGTTGAGACGTTGGGACGTTGAGACGTTGAGATGTTGAGACGTTGAGACGTTGAGACGTTGAGACGTTGGGATGTTTAGACGTTTAGACGTTGAGACGTTGAGATGTTTAGACGTTTAGACGTTGAGATGTTGAGATGTTGAGATGTTGAGATGTTGAGACGTTGAGACGTTGGGACGTTGGGAGCTCACTGCGTTCGCTGTTTATGGGTTCACAGTCGGCAGTGGACAGGCGACAGGCGATTGATTAGATTGGATGATTGTCTGCCCTGTGAAAGGGGAGCTGGTTTGTCTGGGATAGTGACGAGTAACGCGTGACGAATAACGAGGATTTGCCACGGGCATGCTCGTGCCTTTTGAAAGCCGCAAAGCGGCTATTGAATGCCGCCAGGCGGACGTATCGAGATGCCGGTCATCTTTTTGCTCTTGGTGTGTCGGTCAAATCTCCTGTGAAATATTCCGATAAACCGGGTCCCATTTCACATGGCAGGCAATCCCCCTCGTCACGCGGCACTTCTCACTGCCAACTGTCCACTGTCGACGGCCCCCTACTTCCCTCTCAACCGTTGAAAAAAAATATTCATCAGTTCTTTAATCTGATCACGCATATAGCCGCTGTGAACATGGAGCCGGTGATTCAGGCGGGGGTCTTCGCAGAGATGATAGAGGGAATCACAGGCGCCGGCATTGGGATCTTCCAGTCCATAAACAACTGTTTGAACTCGTGCATTGATCATGGCACCGGCACACATGAGACACGGTTCAAGGGTAACATAGAGTGTTGTCTTTTCCAGGCGCCAGGATTTCAGGTGGTCGGAAGCGGCTGTAATGGCCAGGATTTCTGCATGGGCTGTGGCATCCTGAAGCGTTTCACACATATTGTGTCCCCTGCCGATAATGTGATTATTCAGCACAAGTACTGCGCCGACGGGAACTTCCCCCATTTCGAAGGCTTTTTCCGCTTCCTGATACGCAAATCGCATCCAATAGAGATGCGAAAAGGGTTTAATCATCTCTGTCATAGAGGTATTAATTCTTTTTATTCAAATCAGTCAAACACTGTCGGATTCTGGCAAATCCTTCCTGAATGGATTTTTCATTCGTGGCAAAGGCAATGCGGATATGTCCTTCTCCTTCTTCTCCGAAATAAACACCCGGCACAACGGCCACTTTGTACTTTTCCAGCAGGAGGTTAGCAAAATCAATACTGCTGATCTCTTTTTTACAATACTCCTGGTAATTAAGAAAAAGAAAATACCCGCCCAAAGGCGTTGTAGCAGAGTACAATTCATGCTGAGTCAGAAGCTCGCGCATTAATTTTTTCCGGTTGGCCAGTATTGAAATAATTTTATCCCGGTGTTCACTCCCGGCCCCTTCCAAAATCCGGATAGCCACGCGCTGACTGATAGCCGGCGCGCAGGTTGTGGAGTAATTTCTCAGAAAATTAACCGGTTCCAGCAATTCTTTCGACCCGATAATCCATCCAAGTCGCCAACCGGTCATGGCAAAAAGTTTGGATATACTGGTATAGGTAATCACATTGGGGTTATATCCGGACAGAGAAAAGGCTTTACTTTCATAAGTAATTTCCCGGTATGATTCATCAACCATACACAGGACCCCTTTTTCCAGGCATATATCGGCAATATTTTCCAGGACAATTTTATCAATTACCTGTCCTGTAGGATCCATGGGGGTGTTCAGAATGATTATGCGGGTTTTATCCGTAAAAAGGCTGCATATTCGTTCCGGGAGGACGGGGATACGTTTATCTGCTTGAATGGGATAACGGACAGGGGTGCATTCCGCCAGTCTGACAACCACTTCATAACTGGGATTTCCCAGACCAGGTATCAGAATCTCGTCACCGGGTTCACTCAGAGCCATCACACCGGAAAAAAGGGCTTCAGAGGCACCACCGGTAACAGAAACCTCATATCCTTTTTCCGGAAGTTTATAATCCTGGGCTATCAGATTGCGAAGCCGGGGTAATCCGGCCGTATCCGTATAGGATAAATCCTCAGACAAAACAATCTCCTGGGCAGCATTCCGGATATTGGCCGGCATGGGAAAATGAGGTTCGGACATAGCAAAATTGATTACATCCCGGGAAATTTTATGGGTAATGGTCCACTGCCCGTAAAAGGATTGTCTGGATAACTGACGGATTTTCTCTTTACCGATCATAGATAATAGTATTTAATCATTTATGAAGAGAACTTCCACCAATAAATTCCCGGAGGATGGATGTCGGTGGAATATCATCAGGCGGCAAAGGCAAAAAGAGCTGGAGATATCTGCTGATGCGGACTGCTTCAGCCTTGACTTCCGATTCTATGGAAATTTTGTCTAAGAGTGGTAAAAGCCTTTCCCTGAACACAGCCCATTCATACTCCAAGGCACTATTAAACATCATGTCCGCATGCTCCTGAAAGGGAAAAATCCACTGTTCTTCACCCATACGAACCATAGGCCAGCGTTTCAGGGTATTTTCAACAGAATAAGAACGGAACTGATAATCCCGGAGCATACGGCGCAGCAGCCGGGTGTCTGCCGTACTGATACGGTTATATACATTGAAATTAAGCTGGGTCAGAGCACTGATATAAATTTTAAAAACACTCTCAGGTTCCAGGTTCTTTGTCAATTCCGGGTTAAGTCCGTGGATTCCTTCTATAATCAGCACATCCTCCGGACCCAGTGTTGTATAGGTTTTTGCCAGTTCCCTCCTGCCTGTATGAAAATTAAATCGGGGTAATACAACTTTTTTCCCCAACATGAGATCATTGAGGTTTTCACTGAGCAGTGTGCGGTCGATCATGTTCAAATGTTCTAAGTCAATATTACCGTTTTCATCCGGAATGATTTTATCCCGGTCAATATAGTAATCATCCAGGGATATATTTTTTACATGAAGTCCGTTGATGCGCAGCTGAATGGAAAGGCGTTTCATAAAAGTGGTTTTTCCGGAAGATGATGGACCGGCTACAAAGATGAATTTTACATGATTTCGCTTAAAAGTTATGGCATCTGCTATCTGAGCAATTTTCTTTTCGTGGAGGGCTTCATACAGGTGAATGGCATCGACGAAGTTTCCTCTTTCAATTCGTTCATTCAGATGATCGGTGAATTTAATGTCCAACAATTCTCCCCTCTTTTCACTTTCCCGGAAGATGGAAAATAGTTTCGGGGATTCAAGAAAGGGAGGCAGCGAATCGGGATACATGCTGTTTGGAAACTGGAGAACAAAACCATCCGCATAACTTTGAAGTCTGTAATGCTTCAGATAGCTTGTCCGCGGGATAAGCGGAGAGAGGAACCAGTGGGGGAATCCGCAAATATCATAGACCTGAACAAATTCAAACGGTGCTTTTTTCAGGATTTTAAAGCGTCCAAGGGGAATTTCGCGAATTTCATTCATGGACATCGTCCGTTCTTCCAATTCGATATCCATGTCAATAATCGAAGACATTTTTGAAGATATTTTCAGGATATAATCATCCGGAAGCAATTCCGCAGAGAGGGGCTTGCAGAAAAATCCACTGCTATAGGAATGTTCCACGGAAATCGTTACGTCAGGAAAAAGGCTTTCGGCAGCACACAGCATGATGGCCGTAGCACTGATAGCCATGGCATTGGCGCCGGCAGAGCTGTGTATATCAAAAAAATCCACAATCCGGGCATCACGGGGGATTTTTGTATTCAGACTTTGGGGACTACCATCCACAGACATAATCAGAATGTGATCCATACTTTCCGGAAAAACATCCTGAACCAGATCAATTCCTTTTATAGAATTTTTCAGTTCATGTTTAAAAGTCCGGGAACGATAGCGAATAAGCATATTATTCTCCCTTGTGTATATCCTGCCAGCAAATATTCAGTTCCCTGTTGGCTTTTCCTTCATCCAGACGGGATACAGGCGTTGTATAGGGAGCACGGGTAACGATTTCAGGATCTTCGTCAATTTCCTGATCAATTTTCAGCATCACATCGGCAAAATAGTCGAGAGATGCTTTACTTTCCGTTTCCGTAGGTTCAATCATAAGCGCTTCATGAACAATAAGTGGAAAATAGATGGTCGGAGCGTGAACTCCGTAATCGAGAAGCCGTTTGGCAATATCCAGTGTCCGGGCTCCCTTTGCCTTCTGACGGTCACCGGAAAATACACATTCATGCATGGGTGTTTTGGTATAAGGAAGTTGATAGGTTTTTTCAAGCCGGGTTTTAAGATAATTGGCATTGATAATGGCTCCCCTGGACACCCGTTTAAGTCCCTCCTCCCCTAACATCCGGATATAGGCCCAAGCCCTCAGGATAACCCCGAAGTTCCCCCAAAAGGAGTGGATTTTTCCAATGGATTCAGGCAAATCCCAGTCAAAATTGTATATCCCGTCTTTTTCCCGGACGACAGGAATTGGTAAAAAGGGCAAGAGTTTTTCATTTACTCCAATGGGACCGCTGCCGGGACCTCCACCGCCATGGGGGGTTGAAAAAGTTTTATGCAGATTCAGATGCGTAATGTCAAAACCGGCACGGCTTGTTTTCACAATGCCCAGTAAAGCATTCATATTGGCACCGTCCATGTACATCAGACCATCCACTTCATGAATCAGGCGGCTGATTTCCTGAACATTTTCTTCAAAAAGTCCCACGGTATTGGGATTGGTCAACATAAAACCAGCCACATCATCCGATATTTTAGCTTTCAGATCTTTAATATCCACCAATCCTTCAGCCGTGGATTTCACCTTCCGCGCCTCATACCCGCCAATGGTAACAGATGCCGGATTGGTCCCATGGGCTGAATCAGGAATCAGAATGACTTTTTTCCGGTTTCCTTTTTTCCGGTGGTACTGCCGCATGATCATCACACCCGTTAGTTCACCATGTGAACCGGCTGCCGGCTGGAGTGTAAAACCGTCCATGCCGGTAATGGCACAGAGGAACTTTTCCACATCCTTATAAATTTTCAGGGCTCCCTGCACTGTTTGGGGGGATTGCAAAGGGTGAATCTCCGTGAAGCCGGGCATACCGGCAACGGCTTCATTGATTTTCGGGTTATATTTCATTGTACAGGATCCCAGGGGATACATGGCTTTATCCACATGGTGATTCATGGCAGACAGATTCACAAAATGCCGAACCACTTCGGGGATACTCACCTGGGGCAAGGCCGGTGGTGATTTACGCAAATAGTCCGAAGGAAACATGTCCTCAAGTTTCTGCTCGTTTACATCACAGGCAGGAAAACGGACACCGTTTTTCCCGTCACTTGACAATTCAATCAACAATTTTTGATCCATGATTCACCTGCTTCTCTTTACAAATGTAACTGCTTTATTCAGGACCGTGGCCAGATCCGGAGATATTTTCCCGCCTGCAGTTGCCATATGAGGACGTCCACCGCCGCCGCCACCCAGCTCCTTTCCGATCCGCTTTACGATGTTTCCTGCGTGCACACCCTTCTGCACCAGATCATCGGTGACCACACACAAGACCTGACTTGCTTTATCATTTTGGGTACCAAAAATGACAACTCCCGTCTTCAATTTTTCCCGGGCCTTGTCTCCAAGATATTTCATTGCATCCATGGAATCCACATTCACAACAGCTGTATAGACCGGAATTCCCCCGGCATCCATGGGATTTTTCAGAAAATCGTCGACTGATTCCGTCAACTGCTGCGCTTTCAGGTTGTCCCTTTCCTTTTCCAGGGATTTTAGTTGTTCCAGCAGATCCTCTACTTTTGACAGGATGGAGGTATCCTCCGTTTTCAGACGGGCACAGAGATTTTCCACAATTTCCTGCCAGCGGATCAGATATTCCCGGGCCTTTTTGCCTGTCACAGCTTCAATCCGCCGGACTCCGCTGGCAATACTGCTTTCATTCAGGATGATAAAATAACCAATATCACCCGTTGCCTGAACGTGAGTCCCTCCACAAAGTTCAAAAGACACATCTCCGATTTTGATTGTTCGGACTTCATTGCCATATTTTTCGCCGAACAGGGCAATGGCCCCTTTGTCCACGGCTTCCTGATAGGACATATATTTTACCGTGAGAGGGATGTTATGGAGAATTGCTTCATTTACCAGTGACCGGATTTTTTTCAATTCTTCCGGAGAGACTTTCCGGGGATGATTAAAATCAAAGCGGAGGTTATCTGGTCCCACATAGCTGCCGGCCTGACGGACATGAGGCCCCAACACATTCCGGAGAGCTGCATGCAACAGGTGGGTCCCTGTATGATTCCGTGCCGTATCCAGACGCCGGGCTTCCATAACCTGAAGTGTTGCCGTCTTCGGTAACTGCTCCAGGGGAATTGTTTCATCAACTATATGGATAAAGCGCTTTCCCTCTTTCCGCGTATCCTTGACGGGATATTCTTTTCTGTTAAAAACCACAATGCCGCTGTCTCCGATCTGTCCGCCGGATTCGGCATAAAATGGAGTCTTGTCAAAAATCAGGTGTGTTTGTCCCTTTGCATGGGCAGCCTTTAAAAGTCTTGCCCGGCAGGTCAGACTTTCATACCCTACAAATTCTGTTTCATCCATATCGGCATCAGAGGCAAAAGTTTTCCATTCCACGGGTCTGTTGGATACATTTTTAAACTGACCTGAAGCCCTGGCCCGTTTTTTCTGCCTTGCCATGTGTTGATTGAAAGCATCCTCATCAATGGTAAAACCCTTCTCCCCGGCCAGAAGCCGTGTAAGATCCACCGGAAAACCAAAGGTGTCGTACAGTTTGAATACATCGTCCCCCGGCAGTGTTTTAAGTCCCTTTTTATTAGCCTTTAATACAATGTCTTCAAAAATGGCCAATCCACGGTCCAGTGTCTGGAGAAAGGACTCTTCTTCATTCCTTATGACAGCCGTAATCTGTTCCGAATGTTTTTCCAGTTCGGGAAAAGCTTCACCCATGGTCCGGATCAATAGGGGCACCAGTGAATGGATAAAGGGGGCATTCAGCCCGATTTTCTTACCATAACGTGCCGCCCGGCGAAGGATGCGCCGAAGGACATACCCTCGTCCCTCGTTGGACGGGAGTGCTCCATCGGCAATGCTGAAAGAGAGCATTCTCAAATGATCGGCAATCACCCTGTGGGGCATACCGCCCGGACCCTCATCGTATGGTTTACCGCTTTTGAATTCGATTTCCCGTATAATATCCAGAAAAAGATCGGTCTCATAGTTACTTTGCAAACCGTTGAGTGTGCATAAAAGTCGTTCAAATCCGGCTCCGGTATCCACATGTTTTTTTGACAGGGGATGAAGAATGCCTTTTTCATCCCGGAAATACTGCATAAACACCAAATTCCACAATTCGATATAGCGGGGATCGCCTGCATTCACCAGACCGGTATCGATACCATCTTTCATGGAGCCCCTGAAATAGTGAATTTCAGAGCAGGGACCGCAGGGACCTGTATTGCCCATTTCCCAGAAATTATCTTTTTCTCCGAAACGAAGAATTCTTGAAGATGGCAAACCGGAAATTTTTTTCCACAATTCATAGGATTCATCATCCTCGTGATACACCGTGGCAAAAAGCCGATCTTTGGAGAATCCCCATTCCTTTGTCAATAAATCCCAGGCCCATGCTATCGCTTCCGCTTTATAATAATCTCCAAAACTCCAATTCCCCAGCATTTCAAAAAAGGTGTGGTGATAGTCATCCTTCCCCACTTCTTCCAGGTCGTTATGTTTTCCGCTGACCCGGATACATTTCTGGGAGTTTACCACCCGGGGAGAAACCGGTTCGGCCTGATCCAGAAATACCGGTTTGAACTGATTCATACCGGCATTGGTAAAAAGAAGGGATGGATCGTTAAGTGGAACCACCGGCGAACTGGGGACTTCCGTATGTTGGTGCTGTCTTACAAAGAAATCGATAAAACTGCGTCGAAGTTCCTGAGATTTCATAATATCGGAGTATCCTTTCAGTTGATCATCAGAATTGTAAATGTAAGAAGTGTGCAAGAATATTACAAATCAAAGCAAGCATCCGGAATACACTGGTTATTGCACCGCAAATTTCAAGGTTTTGTTTTCGCCATCCACATTATATACAAAGAGGTAATAAACTCCCCGGCTTATGGGATTTCCGTCATGCAACCGACCGTTCCAGATAATTTGTCTTCCATAATGGAAGGGAGACGACGGATCCAGAGTATACAGAACTTCTCCTCCCAGGGTTACGACTTTGACTGTACTCTGATCGGGAAGGCCATCGATAATAACCCGTTCATGTATGCGTGGATCATAGGGCTGTGGATAGACTTTTATGGCTGATATGTCCTGAATTTCTTCAGCCCAAGGCGTTTCCACCATATTGATGCCTCCGGCTGTGGCGATATATGCCATGCCGCTTTTCTTATCAAAGGCTGCATCAGCAACAAAGGAATCCAGCAGTGGTGTATTTCCCGGGGTATATCCATATCCGCTGTTCAACCAGGTGCTGTTCGCAAGGTATACCTTCACCCCGCCATCGCTTGTAAGAAACCATTTATTGCTACGGCCGTCAATGCGGACCTTTGTAATATCTGCATCTGAAACGGCAGGCAGTGGTGATGAAATGTTGCTGATAATATCCTCCAGAAAACGGGTAATAGAAACGGGGGGATTGATGCTTTGAATGCCGCCCGCTGTCACCACCCAGATTGTTCCGTCGGGGGCTCTGTCAATGCTGAGCACATTGTCGTTCATCAATCCGTGGCCGGATGTTATCCGGTACCACAAATTCCGCCGGTAATCAAATACGGCAATTCCCCCCTGTGTTACAGGGTCATTCTGAGGATGGCTTTGAAGAGCAATCCATACCCGGTCATATTGATCGGTAGTCAATTCGGTAGGCAGCACTTCCAATACGTTCCCGGAAGCGGACACGGAAAATTTTTCCACCGTTCCATCCGGCTTGAAACGGGCCAGGGGTTCGCCATTAGCCGCATGGGCATTAGCCACCCAAATAGACCCGTCCCGGGTTTCAGTCATCCCCCTGAGAATCAGGTAACGGGCTTCCCCTCCCACCGAAGCTTCCGAGCCGTGAAAGATATCGTTTGTGGTATCAATCATGGTATAATCGGAATAATCTTCCCTGTTTATAACCAGGAGGGGACCAGGTTTAACCACCGGATCATAATTCAGCCGGGGATAGTCGATGTAAAACCCTTCAAAAGTCGCATATAAATACCCGTTTTGAGCTAAAAGCAGGTCATAAATCGTAGTGCTGGTGGACAAAATTGTTGTATAGGCCAGGGTATCTGCACTAAACGAGGCTGTTTTCATCTCCTCATCGATACTCACCAATGTGTCGGAACGAATCAGATTATGCCAGCTCCGGTTTTCCGGATAATAAATACTGATACCGTCCCGGTTTGCAAAGTATACGTGTCCCTTTTCATCCACCTCCACGGTATTATAGAATGAGGCAAAGGGAGAATTGGGCAAAATTCTCCGTGAAAATTGTCCCGTTTTTTCTTTTATGAGAATCCCCAGGTTTTGTTCGGCAAGAATCAGGGTATCACCGGAAAAGGCTACATCGTTGAGGGCTTTGGAACTGGAGTAATACAATCTCCATGAGCTGCCATTCAGTTCATAAATTCCCCATCGGTCTGCCAGCATGAGGGTATTCGTCCGGGGAATAAAACGCAGGGGAGTATATCCGCGAAAATTGGGGACAGAAACCCATCCGTTGGTATCCAGGCGAAGAGTTTCCCGGGATAGGGCAACATACAGGGTATCCCGAAAACTGGTCATGGCCAAGACCCGTTCATCCAGCATTTCTTGCCACTGAGAGGCGGGTTTCAAATTGGATGATTGGCGATTTCCGGCATACAAACGGGTTGACGATGAAAAAAGAATCAGGGAATCACTCACAGCCACACTATATATATGGTCGATTGTTTCGGGAAAATTTTCATAGGTATCCCGAAAAGCAACATACTCTGAAGTCGTGACAAAATGGGCCAGTCCGTATGTGAGCCCTTTCTTATAGGCTACAATCAAATCATTTCCTTCGGTATCCATGGCAAGAATCTGGTCAAAGCCGAAATCAAAAGAACGGACTGTCCCGTTGCTCATTTTACAGGTGATAGTGGCCGGTGCGTGATCATAGCCGATCCAGAGATGTCCGTGCTCATCCCACAAGAGAACCGATATTTTAATATGATCGGTGAATTCCGTATTAGTCAGGATATCATAAGATATATCCTGCATATTGACGGAGAGAATTCCTCCATCGGTGGCACCCAATATTTGAGAATCTTTAACAACAACTTTTTTAACATTTATAGTTGGGCCTACAGACTGCCAGTCCCCCACAGCCGCATTCAGCGTTGGGATGGTCATGAGAAGGAAGAAAATCCATATCAGACACAGGGCTTTTTTGCGCATTCAAATCCTGATTTTTCTTTTTATATGTTCAATGCAGCGGATTGTTCAGCCGGAAGGGTGAGAAAATTCAGTCTTTAACGATAAAACTATCCGTACTGTACCGCTTTAAAAGAAATTCCCGGGCGCTTTGGGCGCTTTCGCGGTCGGGATAATCACCGACCCATACAACATACATAGTTCCGCTTTCTGTTGCCCGGACCCGGATTACAGCCGGGTATCCTTCACGCAGAAAATAATCCCGCCGGTTTTCCGCATTGGCTTTACGGGAAAAAGCACCAATCTGGAGATGATAGAGCAGGAATGGTTTTTGTGCTTGTTTGACCGGTTCTTTATCCGGGACGCCCGGCAGTTGAACGGTTCGGTTAATCAGTACATCATTCTGCGCCAGAATTTTATTGGCTTCATTCAGGTCGAGAGTAATACCGGCCGGTTTTTTATCCCGGGAGTGATCAGCAGCATCGGGAAGACTTCCATCAATCCGGCTTTTTATAAGAATGTAGTACCGGTCTTCAGCAATATTTGGGTCTCTTCGCAAGGCTTTATCCAGAATTCCTCCGGCCAATACAACATTGCCTGAAGAAATATAGTAATCCGCCAACAGCAGAAGAAGCCAGTTGGATTCAGCCTCCGTGCCATATTTACGGATATAATTCTGGGCTTTCCGGGCAGAGGAAAGACCATCTGTATCCAAAATGATATCCAGAAGCCGCACATCCCGATCAGCAGCCGCATATTCTTTGTATACATTCAGATAACTCCGCAATACCGCCGAATCTTCTCCTTTCAGGATATCCTGAATATCAAGAGGTGAGGCCGTCAAAAGCCCTGATAATCCCAAAATAAGTATCAGAGTCATACGTAACTTCATCATAACATAAAAATAAAGATTCCACCGGACATGAACATCAATAAAAAAGCTCCACATGGGAGCTTTTTCAGAGGAATCATATTATTGATTTATCAGAGGACACGATAAATTAAAAGGCCAATTACGACAATCATCGCAACAAAAATGAGGGCGACACCGATATTTCCCTTTTTAATCTCTTCCCATTCGTCAATGTCCGTTGAAAGCCAGTCAAAGACCTTAATGGCCAGTCCCACACCAAAGGCAAAACCGATGGATGCCGTTATAGCCCATAAAATCGCATATCCCATTTCAGCAATTCTTTCTACAAAACTTAGCATAGATGCCTCCTGTATTACATACTTTCTATTCTTTTCCTAAATTCAGTTGGTGTGATGGAGCCGTTTTCCAGCAGAACCAGGTCTTCCAAGGCTACCGTGGAAAGGATCACATTGAACTCCCGGTCTTCCACAATGATTTCAAGGGAAGCCTTATCAATTTCCGGGCTGTTGGGTGTCATTCTCATCGCTTTGGCCACAGCGTAAAACCCGGTCATCATGGTGGAGTTGTAATTTGTTCTCCTGGCGTCCAATTTTAAAATCAGAACCAGGTTATCTTCAAAGTCTTTCTCAACCCGAATATCTTTCATGCTCACATCAATCTGATAGGCTTTGCACACCCGTTGAATATTGTACATCAGGGCATACAATCCATGAGATTGTGCAAAGGCAAAACCGGTAAAGAGTAATAAAAGCACAAGATATTTAAGCACTGTATATTTTTTCAAGGCACCCTCCTGAAGCTTTCAGAACTATGTGAAGATATCTTTATCTGACCTGTATTTCAAGCATATTCTTCCCGGACACCATTTTTAAAAAGCATCTTCAGATGGTTCATACCATACCAATAGGCCAAATCCCGATAATCCCGGACATTCCAAACGGCGATATCGGCACGCTTTCCCGGAGCCAGAATCCCCCTGTCTGATTCCAGTCCAAGGGAGCAGGCACTGTGCCAGGTCACTGCCTGGATAGCTTCAAGGGGTGTCAGATGCATATAAACACAGGCCAATGTAAGAATGACGGAGAGATTCTGGGTCATGGAACTGCCGGGATTAAAATCGGTGGCAAGGGCAACCCTTACACCTTCATCCCACATTCTCCGGGCTGGTGCATATTCAGTTTTACCCAGAAAAAAAGTAGTTCCCGGTAAAACAATTGCTGTAGTATGGCTGTTTTTTAAAGCCCGGATTCCTTCTTCTGAAACCCGCATCAGATGATCGGCCGAATCGGCATGTCGCGACACTGCCAATTCAGTCCCCCCGATCGCTGAAAATTCATCGGCATGAATTCTCAGCCGAAGGCCGTGAGCCTGAGCGGCGGCAAATATTTTATCCGTCTCGTCCCGGGAAAAAACAGTTTTTTCCGTAAAGACATCACAATAGACCGCCAATTTTTCTTCGGCCACGGCAGGGATCATTTCATCTGTAATAAGACGGATATACTTTTCTCGCTGATCCCTATATTCCTCCGGGATTTCATGAGCTCCCAAAAAGGTGGGGATAAGATCCAGAGAGAGGGCTTCATTCAGGCGGCGTATCACCCGGAGAGATTTCAATTCATCGTCTTTAGTCAGCCCATACCCGCTTTTTGCTTCAATTGTCGCTGTTCCATATTCCAGGAATCTTTTGACCCGGGGAAGGGATCTGTCAAACAATTCGTCTTCGGAAATTTTCCGCAGGGATGCCACACTGTTTAAAATCCCTCCGCCGGCAGCGGCAATAGTTTCATAATCGGCGCCCTGAACCCGCAATTCGAATTCTTTCCGCCTCATATCAGCAAACACAGGATGTGTATGAGGATCAATAAAAGCCGGCGTTACTACACAGTTGAGACAATTCACTTCCCTGGCATCCTTTGTTTTAATGGACGCCCCCACAGAAAAAATCCGGTCCAATGCAATTTCCAGATCCTGATTTTCCAGGATCACCATTTGACCCTTATCCTCATCCCATGTGACCAATTGTCCGATATTTTTTAACACAGTTTTCATCATTCAATCCTGATGGTTAAATGTTTTTATCCTGCTAAAATATACTTTATCGGCTTTTAAAACATTATAGGAAAAAATGACATAGTGTGGAAAGTTCAGAGATTTGGCAATTGCAGCCTGTTTTTCAAACTCGGGATAGTTCTGATTCCAGATCCCGTTGCCAATCCAAACCTGACGTGTATATTGCGAGGGCAACATATCCTTGATTTCCAGAAGATTTTCACGATACACCTGGTCCCGTGTTGCATAGTTCATAGGAATGGCATAATCCAGCCAGCCCTGTTTCAACCACTCTGCCCAGTCCTGGTAAAAGTCATTTTTCGCTGCTGCCGGAGAGGGTTTCACAGCAGCTGAGAGTACTACAGGGATATTCAATTGTCTGTTGAAATCAGAGAGATCTTTCAGGAGCTTATTAATCGCATCCCGTCGATACTGGTCGTAAAGTTTTTTAAACAGCTTATAGGATTCAGAATCATTCCACAATGGTGCATCCTTCATAAAAAGGCGGGGATTCACACCATATTTTTTATAGAAGGCATCCATCCCATCAGGATTATAACCGAATCCCGGGCCCTGATACCGGATATAGTCCAGATGAAGACCGTCAATATTATATTCACTGATCAATTCTTTCATCAGAACCAGCAGATAGCGGTTCACTTGGGGATGAAGGGGTGACAAATAAACCCCTTCGAAAAGATGGTGATTACCGGAAGACTTGAGTTTATCAAGGTCGCTGACAGCATTTTCATCCCATTCGATCCATTCAGGAAAAATGGATAACAGATGAAGGTCCGGCGGATCTTCAGAACGATTTGAATAGAGGACATAGGTATTAAACCAGGCATGAATTTTCAGCCCTTTTTTATGACCTTCCGAACAGACATATTTCAGGGGGTCAAAATCCCGGTTTCCGACCATGGGGGATGTTTCCACATATTTACTGTGATACATGGCATCCCCTCTGCTTCGGACCTGAACAAAGAGATCGGTAAAACCCAGAGTTTTTGCATTTTTCAGAAACTGATCAATCCGTTTTTGATCTGCAAGGTCTTCGCGCAAAACCCAGAGTCCTTTGTGAATTCCCTCTCCGTGAAGAAATCCATAAGAAAAGAAAAAAAGGGCAACCGCAACGACTGCCCTTTTGAACGCACCATATATGAACGCTGAGTTTATCAATTTATGCTTATGATTTTGTATCTTCCCCGGAAGATTTGTCATCAGACTCTGTTGCTTCTTCCGCAGGTATTTCTTCTTTTGCTTCTGCCGTTTCAGGTTCTGCTTTTTTGGGTTCGTTCTTTTCAGTTTCCGTTTTTTCCGTTATTGTTGTTTCCTTACTGCTTTTTTTCGCTTTTTCTTTCTTAGCTGCAGCAGTTTTTTTAGGTGATTTCTTCTTTTTATCCGTGTCCGAACCCACCATATCTACCAATTGAAACAGAACAACTTTCGCAGCATCGTTGGGGCGTTGCCCAAGTTTGAGAATACGGGTATATCCTCCGTTGCGGTTCATATATACCGGAGCAATTTCTTCGAAGAGAATTTTCACGGCTTCTTTATTCCGAAGCTGTGCAAATGCCAGGCGGCGGTAATGGGTTGTATCCTTTTTAGCATATGTAATCAACCGCTCCACAAGGCGCCGGGCTTCTTTCGCTTTTGCTTCCGTTGTTTTAATCTGTTTATGGAGAATCAGAGATGCCGCCATATTCTGGAGCATCGCTTTTCTGTGACTGGGGGTACGCCCTAATTTACGTCCTCTTTTTACGTGTCTCATATCCGTTCACTTCACTTCTTGTTTACATCTTTAACATATTCAGAAATATCCATACCAAAACGAAGTCCCAGTTCGTCCAGTTTCTCGATGAGTTCATTCAGGGATTTCCGGCCAAAATTCTTGAACCGGAGCATTTCGTTTTCTTCTTTGGATACCAGATCGGCAATGGTTTTAATTTCAGCAGCCTGAAGGCAATTGTAAGACCGGACAGAGAGTTCCAGTTCATCAATACTCCGCATCAGTTGTTTCCGTATCCGCATTTTGTCTTCATCAATCTGCTGTTCCGGTTCAATCACATCGGTGGACTGGAGAGCGAAGAAAGGTTTCAGGTGATCAGCCAGAAGTTTAGAGGAATAGGAAATGGCATCCTGAGGTGTCATGGTTCCGTCCGTTGTTACTTCCAGGATCAGCTTTTCCAGATCTTCTTTTACGCCGGATTGGAGTTTTTCTACAAAATAGTTGACCTTTACAATAGGTGAGAAAATAGAATCAATCCAGATTGTATCCAGGGGAGCATCGGCGGTTTTATTGTTATCGGCCGTAAAATACCCTCTACCTCGTCCGATCCACAGATCCAGGCTCAGGTTTTTTTCTTCCTCAATCGTCATAATATGCTGATCGGGATTCATGATTTCCACATTCGGGTTTCCACCACTAAGCATTCCCGCAGTAATTTCTGCAGGTCCCTGCAATTTGAGGGTCAACTTGACAGGCTTGGAATTTGTCAGACGGATGCGGACTTTCTTAAGATTCAGGATAATCAGGGTCACATCTTCGATCACTCCGTCAATGGTTGAAAACTCATGAAGGACGCCTTCAATCCGCAGTGCTGTCACAGCTGAGCCGGGTATAGACGAGAGGAGGACGCGCCGAAGTGCATTTCCGATAGTGATTCCGAATCCCCTTTCAAGGGGTTCCAGAATGAACCGGCCAAAGCGCTCATGCATAACGTCTTCATCAATTTTTATTTGTTCAGGTATTTGAAAATTGGGCATGTCTCATTACCTCTATTATTTATTTAGAATACAATTCGACGACCAATTGTTCATTAAAGTCCTGAGGGATTTCTTCCCGTTCAGGGATATGAAGAATTTCGCCACTTAATTTCGCTTTATCCAGTTTCAACCAGCTCAGGGTATTTTCACCGCGAACCTTTTTGACGGAATCCAGGATTAGATCCAGGCGTTTACTTTTTTCGCGGATGCGAATCACATCACCGGGTTTAACCTGATAGGACGGAATATTGACCACGGAATCATTCACCAGGACATGTTTATGTGAGACAATCTGCCGTGCAGCGCGCCGTGTGGGTGCAAAACCCAGTCGGTAAACCACATTATCAAGGCGGCTTTCCAGCATTCTCATCAGGTTGTCGCCGGTTTTCCCTTCCTGTCGGTCAGCCCGTTTAAAATAGTTTCTGAACTGACGTTCCAATACACCGTACGTATATTTGATACGCTGTTTTTCGCGCATTTGAATACCATATTCTGAGAGGCGGCGTCGATGGGTGGGGCCGTGTTCTCCGGGGGGATAATTTTTCTTTGGATTGATAAATTTCGGAGATTCAAAAGCCGCATAATCCAAACGACGACAGATCTTTCCTCTTGGGCCACGATATCTTGCCATAAATAACTCCTAAACTCTTCGACGTTTCGGCGGACGGCATCCATTGTGAGGAATGGGTGTTACGTCCTTAATTGCGGTTACTTCCAGTCCGGCTGCAGCCAGAGACCTGATAGCCATTTCTCTTCCTCCGCCAGGACCTTTCACGCGTACTTCCACGCGGGCGAGACCCGCATCCATGGCTTCTTTTGCTGCAATTTCAGCGGCCTGTCCGGCAGCAAAGGGGGTACTTTTCCTGGATCCTTTAAAACCGGCGCGTCCGGCAGTAGCCCAGGCAATAGCATTCCCATACTGATCGGCTAATGTAATCACCGTATTGTTATATGTAGCTTTGATGAAAGCAATCCCGTCAGGATCGACTCTCAGCTTTCTCTTTCTTTTGCGTGTTGCTTGTGTTTTCTTTGCCAATTTTAGACTCCGATAAATTGGAAATTATTGCTTATGTTTTCCGTTTTTTCTTAACAGCTGCTCTTTTCTTGCCTTTCCGGGTCCGGGCATTATTTTTGGTATTTTGCCCCCTGACCGGAAGTCCCCGGCGGTGCCGGAGTCCGCGATAGCAGCCGATATCCATTAACCGTTTAATATTCATCGTTACTTCGGTACGCAAAGCACCTTCAACTTTATACTCGTCGGCAATCAGCTGACGAATAGAACTGACCTGATCTTCTGTCAGATCCTGTACACGGATTTCAGGATCAACCCCTGCTTTTTCCAGGATCTTAAGAGCCACAGGACGTCCTATACCATAAATGTAAGACAAACCCACTTTGACTTTTTTATCACGCGGTAAGTCTACGCCTGCAATTCGAGCCAAATTAACCTCCTAATTACCCTTGCCTCTGTTTGTGCTTTTTGTTTTCGCAAATGACACGTACAACACCACCCCTGCGAATAATTTTACACTTGTCACAGATTTTTTTTACTGATGCGCGAACTTTCATTTTAATCCCTTTACTTATATCGATAGACAATACGGCCTCTGGACAAATCATAAGGAGACAGTTCCAGAGTCACCTTGTCACCCGGCAAAATTTTGATAAAATGCATACGCATTTTACCTGAGATATGTGCCAGAACTTCATGTCCATTTTCCAACTCCACTCTAAACGATGCGTTGGGCAGAGTCTCCAGTATAGTTCCATCAACTCTGATAGCATTTTGCTTTGCCATATTTCACCCGTTTGTCAGAATAAGCGGTTCATTTTCAGTTACTGCAATGGTATGCTCAAAGTGAGCCGAAGCTTTCCTGTCCCGTGTGACGATGGTCCACCCATCCCGCATGGTTTCCACTTCATGAGTTCCCAGATTGATCATCGGTTCAATCGCGATTACCAGTCCGGGTTTTAATCGCATACCACGCCCCGAATGTCCATAATTTGGAACCTGGGGCTCTTCATGGAGCTTCCGTCCGATTCCGTGTCCAACCAGGGACCGGATCACCGAAAAACCTTGCCCTTCTGCATGTGTCTGAATCGCGTAGCCGATATCCAGTAAGTGATTGCCGGACACAGCCTTGCGAATGCCGATATTCAGACATTCTTCCGTGACGGTCATCAGCCGTTTCCAATCCTCAGGTATCTCACCCACGGCAAATGTCCGTGCGTGATCACCATAGTATCCTTCCACAATGGTTCCACAGTCAATACTGACTATATCACCCTCTTTCAGGATACGCGAACCGGGAATGCCATGAACAACCTCTTCATTGACAGATACGCAGAGCGTGGCAGGATATCCGTTATACCCTTTAAAACCGGGGAGCCCGTGATGGGACCGGATAAAATCCTCGGCAATCGTATCAAGTTTTGCCGTTGTTATGCCGGGTTTGATCCATTTTGAGACTTCCACGAGGGCATCATGGACGAGCTTTCCCGCTTTCCGCATGATATGTATTTCATGCTGTGACTTGTAGCGTATCATAATAAGGCCGTATTAAAAACGGCGCCGTCCCCGAAGTTTTCCGGATTTCAAAAAACCGTCATAATGGCGAGTAATCAGTTGTGATTCAATTTGCTGAAGCGTATCCAGAGCCACGCCCACAAGAATCAGCAGAGACGTACCGCCAAAAAAACTGGCCAGATCATAATCGATCTCCATAACATTCATCAGGATATAGGGGAAAATCGCCACGATGGCCAGAGCAATCGAACCGGGTAATGTTACCCGTGTGAGAATATTGTCAATATATTCTGCCGTTCGTTTTCCCGGACGGATACCGGGAACAAATCCCCCGTGCTTCTTCATATTGTCCGCCACTTCTGTGGGATTGAAAGCAATCGCCGTATAGAAGTAGGTGAAGAAGACAATTAGCAATCCAAAAACCAACCAGTAAAACCAGTGGTTAATGGAAAAGATGCGCATGGCACCCTGAATCCATTCTGCATCACCCATAAAAGTTGCGATGGTGCTTGGAATAAACATGAGGGATTGTGCAAAAATAATCGGCATCACACCGGCCGTATTCACCCGGAGGGGAATATGAGTTGATTGGCCGCCGTAGATTTTCCGTCCGACAACCCGTTTTGCATACTGAACAGGAATCTTGCGTGTCCCCTGTGTCAGAAGAATAACAAAACCGATTGTCAGAACCATGAGCCCCAGGAGGATCACTTCTGCAAAGAGACTCCTGACCCCTTCAGAAATAAGGGTGGCTTCCTTGAAAATCACGTTAGGGAAGCGGACCATAATACCGACCATAATGATCAGGGAAATACCGTTTCCGATACCTCTGTCCGTTATCTGTTCACCGAGCCACATAATAAACATAGTTCCGGTGATCAGGGTTAATACTGTCAAAAGGATAAACCCCATACCAGGATTGGGAACCACAAGCATAGGCTGAGCCGATGTGCCGGCATTCATATGCTGAAGAAAGATGGCCACGCCGTAGCCTTGCAACGCTGAGATAGCCACGGTGCCATAGCGGGTTAACTGCGTAAGTTTTTTTCTTCCTTCCGGCCCTTCCTTTTGCAGTCTCTGGAAATAGGGAAAGACAGCTCCGAGAAGCTGAATGATAATGCTCGCACTGATATAGGGCATAATTCCCAAGGCAAAGACTGTTGCTTTTTTAAAAGCACCGCCTGCGAACATATCATAAAGGCCCAGAAGTGTATTTTGGAAACTCCGGGCTGCGATACTGAGGGCTTCTGTATCCACACCTGGGAGAGGAATATGTCCACCCACACGGTAGACAACCAGAATGAGAATAGTGAACAGAATTCTCTGTCGCAATTCGTGAATCTTGAAAACGGATTTCAGACTCTGGATCATAATTCTATTGCCTTTCCGCCGGCTTTTTCGATTTTTTCTTTTGCTGTGGCACTAAAAGCATCTACAGTAATGGTGAAGGCCTTATCCACTTCGCCTACACCGAGTATTTTCACCGGTTTGTCTTCCTTTTTCACCAGTCCGTTTGCTTTCAGAACTGCTGCATTAATCTCTTCAGTTTCGAGAGTATTCAGGTCTTTCAGATTCACAATCTGAAATTCCTGGCGGAATTTATCATTGGAAAATCCCCGTTTTGGAACCCGGCGCTGAAGTGGCATCTGTCCGCCTTCAAACCAACTATAGTGTTTTGCACCGGAGCGGGATTTTTGTCCGTTGTAACCCCGTCCGGCCGTACAGCCGTTTCCGGAGCCGATGCCACGCCCGCGGCGTTTTGTATTTTTGCGGGATCCGTTCGCGGGTTTCAGTGTTGATAAAATCATGATTCTTCAACCTCCTCGACTTCAACCAGATGTGAGACCTGAGAGATCATCCCGCGGGTGGGGCCATTATCAGGAAGAAGAACGGTTTTATGAAGTTTCCCAAGTCCCATGGCTTCAATCGTCCGAGCTGTCCGTTTACGATAACCAATAGTACTTTTTATCTGAGTTACCTTAAGTTTCTTTTCTTTTTTTTTAGCCATCTCAGTTAAATACCTCCTGTACCGTTATACCCCGACGTTTGGCCACCATATAAGGATCTTCCAGTTCTGCAAGGGCATTCATGGTTGCTTTGATGACATTGTGAGAGTTGGCACTGCCGATGGATTTGGCCAGGATATCATGGACTCCTACTTGTTCCATGATCGCACGGACCGGTCCGCCGGCAATAATTCCCGTACCGGGAGAAGCCGGTTTCAACACAACACGGGCGGCGCCATAGCGACCGATCACCTCATAGGGAATAGTCCCTTTAAGCACGGGAACGCGAATGATATTCTTTTTGGCGTCTTCCCGTCCTTTATTAATGGCATCGATCACCTGATTTGCTTTTCCAAGACCTACACCGACGTGTCCATTGCCGTCCCCGACAACCACAATAGCATTGAAACGGAAACGGCGACCTCCGGTAATCACCTTGGCAACGCGATTTATCTTGACGACCTTCTCGTCCCGTAATTCCAACTCAGCAGGATTGATTGACTTTTTCAAATGCAAGACAATACTCCTTCTTTAGAATTTCAATCCGGCTTCACGACTGGCTTCTGCCAACGCTTTGACCCGACCGTGATATATGTATCCGTTCCGGTCAAAAACCACCGTTTCGATTTTTTGTTTTTTAGCAAGATTGGCAATTTGTTTGCCAATTTCCACACTCATTTCTGTTTTGGATTTGGATGCGAGTTTATCTTTATTCTCTTTGGAGCAGGAATTCGCATGGGCCAAAACCCGATTATTGATATCGTCAATAATCTGAGCGGAGATATGTCGGTTGCTTCTGAAAACAACCAGTCTGGGCCGCTCGGGTGTACCGGAAACTTTTTTTCGGATCCGTGCCTTTTTCCGGTATCGGATTTCATTTCGATTTACAATTTTTTTCATAATCCAGTCCCTTACTTCTTGATCGTCTTTCCGGCCTTCCGGTGGACAGTTTCGCCCACATAGCGTATCCCCTTACCTTTATAGGGTTCCGGGGGGCGGAAGGAACGAATCTGGGCAGCCACGGCCCCTACTTTTTGTTTATCGATGCCGGATACCGTGATGATATTGCCGCGGCCGACCTCAAAAGAGATCCCTTCCGGAGGTTCAATCAAAATCTGATGGGAATATCCCAGTGTTAAGAGTAAGTTTTTTCCCCGCAGTTCAACGGAATAACCCACACCCTGGATTTCGAGTTGTCTTGAATATCCTTCAACAACACCTGTAACCATGTTCTGAATCAAAGAACGAGTAAGTCCGTGAAGGGACTTGTGAGTCCTGGAATCAGACGGGCGGGTTACCACAATTGTATTATCCTTCAGTGCTACCATCATT
Source organism: Candidatus Neomarinimicrobiota bacterium (assembly GCA_021157965.1). NCBI lineage: Bacteria > Pseudomonadati > Fidelibacterota > Fidelibacterota bacterium. The sequence goes on along the minus strand of JAGGVO010000048.1, from coordinate 7,132 downwards.
TCAGGATGATAATTGAGCGTCAGTTCGCCTTTGGGCCCCTTTACAGAAAGGATTCCATCAGCGATATTCGCTTTGACATTTTCAGGTACCGGAATTGGGTTTTTACCGATTCGTGACATAAGTACTTCCCTTCTTACCAGATTTTACAAAGATACTCACCGCCGACACCCTTTTCCCGGGCTTCAAAATCGGTAAGTACTCCCTGAGAGGTTGAGAGAATTCCAATTCCAAGTCCGTTCCGGACTCTGGGAATTTCAAGGGCTTTGACATAAATCCGCCGTCCCGGCTTGCTGACCCGTTCGAGTCCGTACAAGACCGGCCGGCCGTCGCTCTGATATTTCAGGTAAAGCCGGAGCATCCCCTGTTTTCCATCCTCAACAAGGATGAAATCTTTGATGTAACCTTTTGTTTTCAAGATCAATGCAATCCGCGCTTTCAGTTTGCTTGCGGGAATTTCAACCCACCGGTGCTGAGCTGTGGATGCATTGCGAATACGTGTTAAGAAATCTGCAATTGGATCAGTCATGGATCTTCCTTTTTACCAACTTGCTTTTGTTATTCCGGGTATCTCACCCTTTAAAGCCAGTTCGCGAAAACATATACGACACAGGCCGAATTTACGGTAAACGGCTTTAGGCCGTCCGCAAATACTGCAGCGGGAATAGGCTCTTGTTGAGAACTTTGGTTTGCGCTTGGCTTTTGCTATCATGGATTTTTTTGCCATAGGAATCCTTATCCTTCTGTTTGCATGGAACGGCGTTTAAACGGGAAACCGAATGCTTTTAAAAGTTCATAACATTCCTGGTCATTTTTGGCCGTGGTTGTTATGGTAATATTCATACCCCGAACGCGGTCCACCTTGTCATAATCAATTTCAGGAAAAATGATCTGTTCTTTCAGACCGAATGTATAATTTCCAAATCCGTCAAAGGCTTTATCAGACAATCCGTTAAAATCCCGGACCCGGGGAATTGTCACGTTAATCAGTCGGTCCAGAAATTCATACATTTTTGCCCGCCTCAGGGTTACCCGTACTCCCACGGGATCACCTTCGCGAATCTTGAAATTACTGATCGCTTTCTTGGCGCGTGTCACCACAGCATGCTGACCGGTAATCATTTCAAGATCTTTGACGCAATTTTCAACCTGAGCCGGTTCTTCTTTTGCGTTCCCCAATCCGACAGTGACACTGATTTTATCCAGTCGGGGGACTTCCATGGCATTTTCATAGCTGAAAGTTTTCGTCAGATAAGGGATCACCTCTTTTTGGTACATTTCCTGTAATCTCGGAATCTTATTCATAATCCTTATTTCCCTTCATCCACTTGTTCGCCCGTTTTCTTTCCATAACGGACACGGGATCCGTCAGCAAGTATCCGTTTCCCGGTACGGGTCGCCTGATTGTCCTGCATCAGCATCACATTGGATACATGAATAGGAGCTTCTTTTTCAACGATACCGCCCTGAGGATTTTGCTGATTGGGCCGGGTGTGGCGTTTCACCAGGTTCACACCCTCAACGATAACCCGGTTTCGCACCGGGAACACTTTGAGGATTTTCCCGGTTTTCCCCCGGTCCTTCCCCGTAATGACTTTAACTGTGTCATTTTTCTTTACGTGCACGGGTCTCTCCTTACAATACTTCGGGTGCCATTGAGACAATTTTCATATACTGTCTTTCACGCAGTTCACGGGCTACGGGTCCGAAAATTCGGGTCCCGATGGGTTCACCCTGGGCGTTAATCAGTACTGCGGCATTTTCATCGAAACGGATATAGGATCCGTCCGGGCGTCCCACTTCTTTTTTCGTACGGACAATGACCGCCTGGGCTACATCACCCTTTTTGGCTGTTCCGCCGGGAATCGCCTGCTTCACAGCGACAACAATGACATCACCCACTGTTGCATACCGGCGACGTGTTCCGCCCAGGACTTTAATGCACTGGACGACTTTCGCCCCGGAATTATCGGCAACCCGCAATTTGGATTCTACTTGTATCATCTCGCAATGCCTTTCTCAGTTTAAACTTCAGGTTCACGGTCTATGATTTCAACAAGGCGCCATCTTTTACGTTTACTTAAGGGGCGTGTTTCAACGATACGAACCGTATCGCCGATTCGGCACTCGTTCTTTTCATCATGGGCCATGAACTTCACACTGCGTGTGATATACTTTCCGTAAACCGGATGTTTGATTTTTCGGCTGATCAGGACAGTCACGGATTTATCCATCTTATCGCTGACCACTTTGCCAATTCGGACTTTTTGATTTTTAGTGCTCATGCATCATCCCAGTTCTTAGCGCTTACCCAGTTCATATTCACGCAATATGGTCTTCAGTTGGGCAATTTCTTTTTTAACCTTTTTAATCTGCAGAGGATTATCAAGTTGTTGCAGGGTAAGCTGAAACCGCAAATTCATCAGTGCTTCTTCATTATCCCGCAACTTGATCACGGCTTCTTCCCGCGTGAGTTCTTTCAGTTCCGTTTTAGACAACATGATTTATCCTCCTATTTCCCGGCGTGAAACCATTTTCGTCTTGATGGGAAGTTTGTTGGAAGCAAGGCGAAAAGCCTGTTTTGCCATCTCTTCAGAAACACCTTCCACTTCAAACATGATTCGACCGGGTTTCACAACGGCTACCCAGAATTCGGGTCCGCCTTTTCCCTTCCCCATACGGGTTTCAAGCGGTTTCTTGCTCACGGGTTTGTGAGGGAAAATCCGAATCCACATTTTTCCGTGTTTTCGAACAACACGGGAAATGGCAACACGGGCGGACTCAATCTGGCGACTGGTAATCCAGGATGCTTCAAGGGCTTTCAGACCGTAATCTCCGTAGTTCACTTCAGAACCCCGAAACGCGAACCCAGTTCTGCGTCCTCTGTGCTGCCGGCGATATTTTACCTTACGAGGCATTAACATGAGAAAAAATCTCCGTTCTTCGTTTTAAATTGTGTTTACTTCACCGTTGCAAATCCAGACTTTGATGCCGATACATCCGTAACTGGTATTCGCCGTAACAGATGCATAATCAATATCGGCACGGAGTGTGTGCAGGGGTACCCGTCCTTCACGGGCAGATTCTACCCGGGCCATTTCTGCACCACCCAAACGTCCTGAACACTGAATTCTGATACCTTCAGCACCCATGCGCATTGTGCTCTGGATTGCACGTTTGATCGCACGTCTGAAAGAGACTTTTCTTTCAAGTTGCTGGGCAATATTTTCGCCCACCAGATATGCGTCCAATTCAGGTTTTTTAATCTCAACAATGTTTACCTGAACATCGGATTGTGTGAGTTTTCTAATCTCTTCTCTCAGCTGATCGACTTCTTTTCCCTTGGCGCCGATAACAATTCCGGGTCTGGATGTATGAATCGTTATGGTGATCAGCTTGGTTGTCCTTTGAATCTCTACCTTGGAGACACCACCTTTTGAGAGTCTTTTGGATATATACTTCCGAAGCATAAGGTCTTCAGACAGTTTTCCGGCAAAATTTCTCTCGTCAAACCAGTTGGATAACCAGCTTTTGGTGATACCAAGACGGAATCCGTAGGGATGTGTTTTCTGACCCAATCTCTACTCCTTTTTTGTCGATGCCGTTTCAGCTGTTTCAGGCAGGCCAACTTTTACTGTCACGTGGCTGGACCGTTTGCGAATAAGATAAGCCCTCCCCATGGATCTGGGTTGAATCCTGCGGGTGATCGGTCCTTTATCCACATACGCTTCCCTTATCATCAACTCTTCAGGGTTGACTTTACTTCCTTCATCCGAGTCGATATAATTGGACACTGCCGAACGAATGGTCCTTTCCACAATTTTGGCCGCTTTATTCGGCAAAAAATGAAGGATATTCAGTGCATGGTCCACACGTTTTCCACGGACCAGGTCCAGCATCGGCTTGATTTTCTTTGTACTGTGATGTACATATTTATTTACTGCGCGTGCTTCCATCATGTACCTGTCTTATCAGTTATTTTTTCTTATCATGCCCGCGATATGTCCGCGTCGGGGCAAATTCGCCTAACTTATGTCCTACCATATTTTCCGTCACATAAACCGGAATGAATTTCATCCCGTTATGAACAGCAAAGGTATATCCCACGAATTCCGGCGATATGGTGGATCTCCGAGCCCAGGTTTTGATAACCTTTTTCTTGCCGGTCTCGGACATGGCCTTGATTTTCGCCAAAATTTTTTCATCAACATAAGGACCTTTTTTCAGTGATCTTGCCATGTTTTACGGTTCCTTATTTTTTACGCCTGGCCACGATATATTTATCGCTGGCTTTGTTCTTTTTACGTGTTTTATAACCTTTGGTCGGTTTACCCCAGGGAGTTCTGGGATGACCGCCACCGCTGGTTCTTCCTTCACCACCACCCATAGGATGGTCGATGGGATTCATGGCAACACCCCGTACTTTCGGGCGCTGTCCCATCCAGCGTTTACGTCCGGCTTTTCCCAGTGAAATGTTGGCATGCTCTTTATTCCCGATTTCTCCTACTGTAGCATAGCACCTGTCCAAAATCATTCTCATTTCACCAGAGGGGAGTTTCAAGGTTACATATTTTCCCTCTTTGGCCATGATTTGAGCAGCAGCACCTGCCCCACGGGCGATTTGTCCACCCTTGCCGGGCTTCATTTCAATATTATGGACAACCGTACCGGACGGGATTTTAGATAGCGGCAGAGAATTCCCCACTTTGATTGCTACATCCTCACCGGATACCACTTCATCCCCAACCTTGAGCCCCATAGGTGCCAGAATGTAGCGCTTTTCACCGTCAGCATACTGCAAAAGAGCAATATCGGCTGACCGGTTGGGATCATATTCCAGAGCCACGATTTTAGCTGGAATGTTGAATTTGTTCCGTTTAAAATCAATAATTCTGTATTGTCTTTTTTGACCGCCCCCCCGTCTGCGGACACTGATACGGCCTTTATTGTTCCTGCCCCCTGAAGAAGGATTTGCTTTTAAAAGCATTTTTTCCGGTTCCTTCTTTGTCAAATGGCTGAAATCCAGCGTCGTCTTTGTCCGTAATCCGGGTGTATGCGGTTTGTACGTTTTAATCGGCATAGATCTTTTCCTTAAACAGCAGTTTCACCTTCAAACAGGTCAATTCGTTCGTCAGGACGCAGGGTTACTATGGCCTTTTTCCAGTGAGCTCTCCGTCCATTGGTCCGGATTACTTTGCCGCCACTGCGTACCGTCTGAGTTTTTGATTTGCCTTTCAGTCTCACGACGGCCACTTTCTCTACGTGAACGTTGAAACGTTTTTCTACTGCATTTTTTATGGTCATTTTATTTGCAGCCATATCGACTTTGAAAGCGTACTTGCGTTCCGTTTCAGACAGATATGTCATTTTTTCCGTGAGGAGTGGCCTGAGAATCACATGTCTTTCTTTTTCCACCTTACACCTATGCTTTCAATAATGTGTTCAGTTTCTCGGTGGCACTCTTTTCCATCAAAAGCACGTCACAATCGAGAATGTCAAAGGTTGATACCCGTTCCACAGGAATGATGTACACATTGGGAACATTCCGACTTGCCAGATACAATTCATCAGAAATTTCTTCCACAAGAATTGTCAGTTTCTTATCGGCAAGTTTCAGGTTGTTCAGTAATTCAACAAATTCCCGGGTTTTGGAGGTTTCCACTTTGATTTCATCCACCACAACTACCCGTTCATTTTTCAGCATTGTGGATAAGGCACTGCGTCTGGCAAGACGTCGGACCTTTTTATTGAGCTTTTGTGTGTACAGATGAGGTCTGGGAGCAAAGGCTTTACCACCGCCGACCCAGACGGGAGAACGATTACTTCCGGAACGGGCCGTTCCGCGTCCCTTTTGACGCCAGGGTTTCCGACCACCTCCGCGGACTTCACCCCGGGTCTTGCCCTTGTGAGTCCCCTGTCTCATGTTGGCCAATTCTGCCTGGACAGCTGCATGCATGCAGTGTTCATTCGGTTCAATACCGAAAACGTCCGGCGAGAGTTCCACCGTTGAGTTTAAGGGACTTCCGTCATTTTTCAGCATTTGTATTTTCATGTCCGTCAATCCTCTAACTTCGTAATGCGGATGATCCCGTTTCTCGCGCCTGGAACACTGCCTTTGATCAGCAACAGGTTCTTTTCCGTGTTCACTTCGACGACTCTCAGATTCCGGATGGTGACTGTCTCATTTCCCATCTGTCCGGCCATGCGCATCCCTTTCCACACCCGGGAGGGTGATGAACTGGCACCGATCGAACCGGGAGCTCTGAAACGGTCGCTCTGACCATGAGTTTTCGGTCCGCCGCGGAAACCGTGACGCTTAACGCCACCCTGGAATCCTTTTCCCTTGGATGTGCCGGTAACGGCGACAACATCCCCGGGTTTGAAGATATCCACGGTAATTTCTGAACCGGTTTTCAGTCCGTCCGCTTCAAAATCACGAAACTCTTTCAATATTCTGAGCGCTTTACCGCTCTTTTTCAAATGCCCAAGTCTGGGCTTATTCAAGACTTTTTCCCGGGCTTCTTCAAAACCAAGCTGTACTGCATTGTATCCGTCTTTTTCCTGCGTTTTAATCTGTGTTACATAACACGGACCCGCTTCAATGACGGTTACGGGAATATTCTTGCCGTACTGGTCGAAGATTCGGGTTAATCCGATTTTTCGTCCTATGATTCCGTTCACCGTTTATACCTTTATCTCTATATCAACACCTGCGGGTAAATCCAGCTTCATCAGTTCATCAATGGTTTTTGTGGTTGTATTCAATATTTCCACGATCCGTTTATGAACCTTCATCTGGAACTGTTCACGGGATTTCTTGTTCACATGGGGTGAACGAAGAACCGTATAGACTGATTTGCGGGTTGGCAAAGGAATGGGGCCGGCAATAACGGCTCCGGTTGCCTTGGCCCGCTGGACAATCTTTTCCGTGGATTTATCCAACAGGTTATGATCGTATGATTTTAATGCTATTCGTATTTTTTGTCCTGCCATGATGGTCTGCTTTCCTATTCAATAATGTCCGTCACAACGCCGGCACCCACGGTCCGTCCGCCTTCACGGATGGCAAACCGAAGTTCTTTTTCCATGGCGATGGGGACGATCAGTTCCACCGTAAAGGTGATCTTGTCACCCG
>JAGGVO010000047.1 GCA_021157965.1 Candidatus Neomarinimicrobiota bacterium | reverse complement strand
TTTTTTTTCTGATTGTGTTGTCTGCGAATCTCTTCATCTCTTCATGTGGGGAACTTGACAGCAGTCTTGAGATGATCGAATCTGTCCGGAAGGAATTTGCGCCGGACAAACGGGTGGCGATATTCAACGTGACGACGGTGCGGGAAAGGGGCCGTGTTGTGCTTCGCGGTGAAACGAACCTGCCTTCGGCGATGGTCACATTAGAAACAAAATTAAAGGAAAAGGGGTTTTCTTTTACCAATGAGGTCAGATTATTACCCGATAGCGAAGAGCTGGATAACCGGTGCCGGGGAGTGATTACCGTTTCCGTCGCAAATATTCGCGTAAAGCCTTCCAATTCAGCGGAAATGGCAACCCAGGCGATTCTGGGGACGCCGGTCCGGCTGTATAAAAAAAATGAACGGGGATCTTATTACTATGTTCAAACACCGGACGGATACCTGGGGTGGATTGATAACAGTTCAGTTCAGCCTATGAATGAAAAGGCCTTTGATTCCTGGCGTCAATCTTCCCGGATATTTTTTCTGGAGGATTGTGGTTACGTTTATTCATCACCGGATAATCAAAGCCGCCGCGTGTCTGACCTCGTGGCCGGCAGTATCCTGGTGAAAACCGGTCAGAAGAACGGATATATCAGTGTTGTTTTCCCTGATGGCCGCAGAGGATATGTCTTTGAAAAAGAATCTATGGATTTCAATCAATGGCTGGCTTCCCGAAAACCCACGGCCGAAGCCATTGTTGAAACATCTTACCGGTATATGGGAATGCCTTATTTATGGGGGGGGGTATCCACAAAGATGATGGATTGCAGTGGTTTTATCAAAACGGTTTTTTTCCTGAACGGGATTATTCTTCCCCGGGATGCCTCCCAACAGGTACTGGAAGGAGATTTGCTGACAGAAAATGTGGACGATTTGACGAATGTTCCGCCGGCTTCCCTGGTTTTTTTCGGACGTCGGGCAACAGACGATTCACCCTGGCGGGTCTGGCATGTAGGGCTCTGGCTTGGAGACGGCCTGATGATCCATGAAGACGGTCCCCTGAAGATTGAAAGCCTGGATCCCGATGCGGCATCTTTTAACCAAAAACGATACGAGACCTTTTACAGCGCCAGGGATGTTTTGAATGCCATCGGAAAAGGATACATCATCCCGGTTGCTGATCATGATTGGTATGTGCATCAAGAGAGGTGAAACCATGAAAAAGCTCTTAATTTTTCTCATAGGATGGTCTATCATGCTGAGTGGACAGACGTTTGATAAAAAAATAAACAGCTATCTTGATAAAGGGTATTTTGCCAAAGCGGAAAAACGAATTCATCAGTTGATTGGATCCGGTGAGTTGACAGAAAGCCAGGTGTGGGATCTTAAAGCACAAATAAACCTGATGAACCGCATTCGTTTGGATTTTAACAAAAACCTTGAAGATATTCTTCCTGCCATAAAGAAATATTATCCCAATATAACCCGGGAACAGCTTGAAGAATGGGAAGCGAGTGGTGCGCTGGAATGTATGATGATAGATGGAGAAAAGAAGTATTTTGCCAATGCTGTTCCCAATCTTTTCCGGATTGATCCTGAAGCCCGGGCCGTGAAAAAGGCAAAAGATTATCCTGAAATGGACAGTCTGGATAAAACCCTGAACCGAATTATTCCCCAAATGGTCAGAGAAGCCCGGGAAACGGGGAAAAATCTCTTATCCCCGGTCCGGATGCGCCTGAATTATACCATGAAACTTAAGCCGGATGTTATACCCGCCGGTGAAATTGTCCGGTGCTGGATGCCCTATCCCCGGGAAGGCCACAATCGGCAGACAGATATCAAACTCATCAGCACCAGTCATCAGGAGTATGTGATAGCAGATAATTCACATCTTCAAAGGTCCATTTATATGGAAGGTATGACGGAAGAAGGGAAAGCCACTGTATTCAATGTGGTTTTTGAAATCACAACCCGGCCTGAAGTTTATCTGTTAAAAGAAGAAGAGATCAAACCCTATGATAAAACCAGTCCACTGTATCAGGAATTCACGGCTGAACGGGAGACACACATCCGTTTTACACCGGAGATTAAGACATTATCCGGATTAATCGTGGGAGATGAAACTCATCCTTTACGCATTGCCCGCAAAATCTTTAAATATATTAGTGTTAATTATCCCTGGGCCAGCGCGCTGGAATATTCCACAATTCCCAATATTCCATCTTATGTTATCCGGAACAACAGTGGTGATTGCGGACAGGTGACTCTGCTTCTGTTAACCTTATGCAGGTACAACGGCATTCCTGCCCGGTGGCAAAGCGGCTGGATGCTTCATCCCGGTGACGTCAATCTTCATGACTGGGGTGAACTCTATTTTGAAGGTGTCGGGTGGGTCCCGGTGGATCAATCTTTTGGCAGACGGACCTTTGAAGATCCGGACATGGAATTCTTTTTCCTGGGGGGCATCGATCCTTACCGCCTGATTGTTAATGATGACTACTCCACGCCTCTCTATCCCGCCAAAACCTGGCTCCGCAGCGAAACCGTTGATTTCCAGCGCGGTGAAATGGAATGGCGTGGCGGAAATCTCTATTTTAACCTGTGGGACCGGGATATGAAGGTGGAATACCTGGAGAGTGAAGAATAAGGGGTAAAAAGCACTGAATTGGAGTTGTGAGTCAGGTTTGCGGTTAAGAGATTATAAGATATATAAACTATAATATTATTGCAGTTGTCGTGTTGGTATAATTTATCTCGTGAAACGGAGCATTATATCCGAAAAGACTTTCATCTTTTTACCAATCGGAAAAAATATGTCTGTTGATTAAAACTTGTGAAGAATTCAGAAAAATTATACGGTTAATGATCCTGTTGTCGCAAGAAAACTCAATCCTCTCAGATTCTCACAATAAAACAACACATCACTCAAAGAATAAGATTCATCAGTCGATAAACGAGGAAAGTCATAATCCACGCCACGCCGATTGTATAGAAAAAGTAAAGAAAGGTCCATTTGAATGCACCGGCTTCCCGGTGGAAAATCACCGTAGCGGCGATACAGGGGACATACAGGAGAACAAAAACCATAAGTGCGAGTCCCACCGCCGCATTATAGGCCGGATCATTCCGCAGGTGTTCACGGAGTGAGACAGACTCTTCCGTGGCCTGGTTTCCGATGGAATAGATGGTTCCCATGGTGGACACGACCACTTCCTTGGCGGCGATACCGCTGACAAGTGCCACGCCGATTCGCCAGTCAAATCCAAGAGGTTTGATAGCGGGTTCCAGTGCCTTTCCGAGCCGGGCTGCATAAGATTGTTCAAACTGAAGGGCTTCTTCTTTCGCTTCAATTTTTTTTAATGCCTGGGATGTTTCGAGAGGGGAGAGATTCTTCTCCTGGATCTGTGTCTTCAGGACATTCATATTTTGGGTAATGCTATTATCTTTGGGAAAATTTCCGGCAAACCAGATAAGAATCGATGCCGCAAGGATCACCGTTGCGGCTTTGCGGATATACATCCGGGTTTTATGCCACATTTGAAGCAGCAGGGATTGCATGGTAGGCAAACGATACGGGGGTAGTTCCATAACAAAGGGTTCGGATTCCCCTTTGAAAAGAGTTTTTTTGAAAAACCCCGCTGATCCCAGCGCAACGAGAATCCCAAAAATGTAAATTCCGAAAAGGACCTTTCCTGCATGGTGGGCAGGAAAAAAAGCCCCGATCAGGAGAGTATAGACCGGAAGTTTTGCCCCGCAACTCATAAACGGAATGATTAGAAGTGTGGTGATCCGGTCTGCATCGTTCTTTAGTGTACGGGTAGCCATAAAGGCCGGGACCGAGCATCCGAAGCCGGTTAGCATGGGAATAAAAGATTTGCCGTGGAGACCGACCCTGTGCATGATTTTATCCACGACAAAAGCCGCCCGGGCCATGTAGCCGGTTCCTTCCAGTAAAGATATCCCCAGAAAAAGAATAAGGATATTGGGCAGAAAAACCAGGACTCCGCCAACACCGGCGATAATCCCGTCCACGAGAATGGACCGAAACAAAGTTTCGGGGAGGATATCTTTGAGTCCTATACTGATCCAGGTGAAGAAATTCTCAATCCAGATCATGGGATATTCTCCCAGGCGGAATGTTGCTGTAAAAATCAGATACATGATCAGGGCAAAGATGGGCAGGCCGGTGAAACGGTTAATCAGGATGGTATCCAGGATATCGGTTAAGTCGCGTTTCCGTTTGCCCGGAAATTGGACGGTTTCTGCAAGAGCACCCCGGATAAAGGCGTATCGTTCTTCTGTCAGTTGAATTTCCGGATCGTTTCCCGTAAGATGTTTAAAGGGCTCCAGATGTTTTGACAAATACTGGTTTAGGGTTATCCAGATGGGATGGTCCCGCAGAAGCTTATAAACTTCTTTATCATTTTCCAGCAGTTTAATTCCCAGCCAGCTGTGGGGAAGGGTTGTATTCAGGTCCTTTGCCCGGGAAAGGATTGTTTCAAGATCATTGATGAGTTTGTTAAGCTCTTGTGAGTATTGGAGTTTATGGGGACGGAATGTGATCGTGCCTTCCCGGGTGTCCACAATATGGTCCAGCAGGTCCTGGATTCCGGTTTTTTCTACGGCTGACGTGGGGACAATATGAGCGCCTAACAGACGCTCCAGATGGGTCAGATCAATGTGGATATTTTTCTCTTTCACTTCGTCATACATGTTCAGAGCAATGACGAAGGGAATATGCAGATCCATAATTTGGGTGGTCAGATAAAGGTTTCTTTCCAGGTTCGTCCCATCTACAACGTGAATAACCAGATCGGGTTTTTCCGTCAGGATAAAATTTCGCGCGACACGTTCTTCAGGGGAATAGGCCGAAAGGCTGTAGGTTCCGGGTAGATCGGTGAAACGAATCTTATAACCACGGTATTTCCGGAAACCCTCATATTTTTCGACGGTCACTCCGGTAAAATTGCCGACTCTTTGATTTGAGCCGACAAGAACATTAAAAAGAGATGTCTTTCCACTATTTGGATTTCCCGCCAGGGCAACACGGATTTCTTTGGATGATGTCATGAATGATCTGTCTCTGGAAAACGAATAAAACGATGAAACCATCGGTGTCTGCCACGACCCATACCGCGACCTCGGCCGTGGTGTGGACCTCCATGACGATGAAAGGGACCGGCTTCCAGGAGGCGGACTTTAACGGTTTTGGCTTCCTCAAGGCGCAATGTCAGAAAAAAACCGTTCATATCAATTTCCACCGGATCTCCCAAAGGCGCTTTCCGAATGACACGAATGCGGGCCCCTTTTACCAGACCCATATCCAGCAGGCGCCGCCGGATTTCCCCTTCAGCATAAATGCCCAGGATCTCCAACAGTGTGCCGCAACGGGCCAGATCAAGTGTTCCTTCCATGGTTTCAGAAGCTCTCATGTTTTCCCTGTTTGTCAGTCTATAATTTTACAGAAAGTGAGAATCGTTCTCAACTAAAATATGGTAAAATTTCCTGATTGTGAAAAATGTTTTTCCACATCCTGATTTACAATTTCCAGTAAATTTTTCGCTTGTTAAAGGCATAAACACACAGCCAAAGGCAGACACTCCACAGAAAGGCCCAGAAAAGGCCGTTATAGCCTGTTTTATCCAGCCAGAAGTGTTGCCATCCGCTCCAGGACCAGAGTCCGGCCCATTGTTGCAGCTGATCATTGGGTTCGCCTGCAAAGAAAGCTTCCAGGTGCAGGGCCCGGAAGAAAATCCTCATAAAAATCTGCATGAAATAAGCCAGAAGAGCATTTATACCCAGCTGTTTAAAGGGAAAAATCCATCCTTTATATTTTTTAATATCCACGATCCAGTAGAGGATGCCGAAAACAACACAGGCCAGACCCGCGGTAAAAAGGGCATAAGATGCTGTCACATCGGGCTTGTTAAAGCTCAGGGATGTGACTCCGGTTAAAAGTCCTGTTTTATGAATCGCATAGCCTATAGCCATAAAAAGGGCGCCCAGCCTGAAAGAATCCGCTAAAATACGTTTGGGATTTTTGCTTGCTACAGCTTCTCCCAGCATTACACCGATAATGGTCAAGGCACCATAGGAAATAGAAACCCATGGAAGGCAGTGAACCCGCAGGGGTTTTGCCATATTGCCGGATAGGGTACTGATGCGGAAAAATGGTTCGCTTGTGTTCCCGAAATTCAGCCACCAATCCGTGAAATGACTCATCATCATGTGAAAAGCCAATACACCAAATACTGTTATCCATCGTCCTTTGCGGTTCAGCTTAAGACTTGCGGCAGCCATGAAATAAGAAACTCCAATTGCCTGAAGGATACCCCACCACCAGGAGAGTCCCAGAATCAGGCTAATGTATAAAACACCTAACAGAATCAATTTAATCGTGCGACTCAAAACGTGATTCCACCATTCCCGGCCGTGTTTTGCCCTGCTCAGGGGCAGGCATAATCCCACTATGAAAATGAAGAAAGGAGCTACCAAATCCGTCAGAGTTAGTCCAACATTTTTCAAGGCCGCTTCGGGCATGGCGTTGATTTCTTCTTCCGAAAAGCTTTCAGACGTTTTGGCTTCAACAAAACGCTCCCAGGCAACATCTGCATGATTCCAGGTGGAAACGGGAAGGCTTCCGAACCAGGATCCGGTTTGGGGCAGATCCCGGTATCCTCCCGCCCCGATGGCGATGACAATGAACATGAGAAAAATAGTCAATCCACGAAAAACATCAATTGCTTCAATACGGTCTTTTCGTAATTCTGCCATGGCAGTTCTCCAATCATTGATCTTTAATAAATCTTTACTGAAAATCTAATTAAACTCCTCCGATATTAAAATGAATTGTCTGTCCAAAGGCTGAATTTATATCATAATTTCATGAAAATATCTTAAGATATTATAAAAGTAGGTTGGTGTTAAAACTTTGGATTTATTATGGGATGGAAGACTGATATAAGGCATGTATTGTCGGGTATTGATCATTGTTTAAAAGGATAAGACGACGATATTATTTCATCAATCTCAATGAAAAAAATTATTTATTTGTAGAATTTTAAAATCTCATCAGCTATATTGCCATTTGATGATTCCTGACTATTTAGAAACATAAACAATTGTTTTGTGCCAGAGTGGAGAACCACATGGAGAGCCACATGTAGATGGTATAAAATTGAATCCTAAACGGAGGATGTCAATGCGAAAGTTTATTATGGCAATCGTCGTTTTAATCTGTGTTACCGGAACCATGGCATGGGCAAGTACTGCCGGAAAAATTGTCGGGACAGTCACAGATGCCGGTACGGGGCAGCCCCTGGCCGGGGTGAATGTCTTTCTGGAAGGTACCACCATGGGGGCAGCAACAGACGAGAACGGATTTTATGTAATTCTGAACGTTCCGCCGGGCGACTATACAATTCGCTCGTCCATGATCGGATATGCACCTGTAACTGTTCAGGATATCCAGGTGAGCATGGGACTTACAACAACCATTGATTTTCAAATGACGACCGAAGCGCTGAGAACAGGTGAGGTTATCGTTGTTGCGGAGCGTCCCCTGTTGAAGAAAGATGAATTCACGTCCCGCCACTCGGTATCCAGTGAAGATATCACCATGCAACCCATTGAAAATTTCCGTGATATTGCCCGTAATCAGGCCGGTGTGGTCGGTAACAATTTCCGGGGAGGCCGAAGCGGTGAAGTGCTGGTCCTGGTTGACGGAATCCCCGTACGGGATCCTGCCGGTAAATACTCCGGTGATCTTGGTGGTTTTACGGCGAATATCCCTGAACAGAGTATTCAGGAACTGGAAGTAACTCTTGGTGGTTTCAGTGCCGAATACGGTAATGTACAGTCCGGTGTTCTCAATCTGGCAATGAAAGAAGGGAGCTCAAAACTCAAAGGCCTTTTTAAAGTGACGACTACAAGTCTTGGTACGGCCGTCAATGAAGCCCTGATGGGTGAACGGGAGACATGGCTGGGAACCTATGATGTTCATACCCGTTATGATTCACTGACCGGTGGTGGCGTAGATACGGTCCATGTGGATTCTCTCCTCTATGGAACCAAATACCAGCATAAGCTGGAACAACTGTATCAGTTCAGCCTGAGTGGTCCCATTCCCTTTACGGAAAAAATATTTGAAGGTCCCGCAACCTTTTTTGTCTCAGCCGACGTAACTGACCGAAGCCAGAGCTATATGATAAACCAAAATTCCTACAGCAATAATTTTCAGGGGAAACTCACATTCAAACCCACTAAAAATACAAAACTGGCAATTGGCGGTCTTTATTCTTCCTCAGAATGGGATCAGTTCTATCTTCCTGCTTCCAAATATGGACCGGAAGGTGATTATCCTATTCAAAAGTATGAATATACTGAAGCAGACGACAGCCTGTTGGTAATCTATAATTATGTGAACAATCCCAACGACTATAGCGACGAACAAGGGAAAATCACGCCTGTCAGTCTTGATTCCGTCAATGGGAGGGTGTATGATAAAATTCAGGAATACTATGTGGGCGGCATGCAGGACTACCTGTGGAATTATGCCAAAGAGAGCAACAACATGTATCTCGTATGGACCCATACTCTGAGTTCTAAAACATATTATGAACTCCGTTTTCAGAATTTCTTTTCCCAATATCATTATGCCACACCGGACGTAGATGACCGGGATGGAGACGGTGATACGGAAGAGGATCTGGAATGGGATGTCAGTAAAGAAGGCCCTCATCCCATCTACCGGGAAAGGGAAGATAATTACTGGTGGATTCGCGGTGATGATCCGGGATACAGACACCAGGAATCGGTTTCCCGGACTCTCAAAGGGGACCTTGTAAGCCAGGTAACCCGCAACCATCTGGTTAAGACCGGATTTGAACTCAATCTCCATGAGTCCGATGTCGAAAATATCAGTTGGACCCTGGGTCCCTCGTTTCCCCGGAAAGATAAGTGGAATGAAAATACCATCGATCTGGGAATCTATACCCAGGATAAGATGGAATTTGAAGGATTGATCGCCCTTATCGGTCTGCGCTATGATTATTTCAATCCCAATGGATGGGGTGACCCGATTTATTATCCCTCGAATTTCGAAGAACCTTTCTCAACATTGGATTCACTTGGCACGCCCGTCCTTAATGATCCCGTATCTCCCGATCCCCATCATCAGCTGAGTCCCAGACTGGGTATATCTCACCCCATCACGGACAGGACGGTTCTGCATTTTACATACGGCCACTATTTCCAGCGTCCTGACGCCTACTTTCTCTACAGAAATCACACGTATACCGGCTTGACAAAAGCAGGTAACTGGGTGGGAAATCCCAATTTGAAACCCGAGAAAACAGTCGCTTATGATATCGGCCTTGAACACCTGTTTACACCGGATTTGAAAGCCTCAGTGACCGGTTATGTGAAGGACGTGACCAATCTGATTGATAATTACAAGTTCGTTCTGCGGAAATTGCAGGGGACTGAAGTGCGGATTTTTCAGAATGCCGATTATGCAAACATCAAGGGACTTGAATTTGCTCTTCAGAAAAGACTGAATGATGGTTGGGGTTTTAGTGCCAACTACACCTTTTCTGTCGCGAAGGGACGGAGTACATCCTATACGGAAGGTGCCGGTGAGTACGACAGTGCTAAGCGAATGAATATCCTCGGGTATGATCAGACACACACCGTAAATGCGACACTGACGTTGGCGTCTTCGAAAAAATTTAATGCCCTTCTCAGAAACTGGCGGGCAAACCTGCTCTTTAAATACGGCAGCGGTCTGCCATATACATCCTATAACTCCAGTGTTCCCAACGATGCCAGAATGCCCTGGACTGCAAACCTGGATTTGCGCATCAACCGGACATTCGATGTCGGTTTTGCCGATTTACAGGTCTTTATGGATGTGTTCAACCTGATGAACAGGCAAAATGTGGACTGGATAGGCAACGCCAGGTATTATGAGCTATATGATGATCCGTCAATCATCCGGTATAATGAGCTCTCCGGCGAAATGACCCGGAGTCCGCAGGTCTATAGTAATGAACGGCAATTCCGTTTTGGAATGTCCGTCCAGTTTTGATAACCCCTCAGTGAACGGGAGGTCATGAATGATCATGAAACAATATAAAATATTATCAACGGTACTGGTGCTGATATTGCTCATGAGTCCGGTTCTTTATGGCGCAGATGCCGAAAAAAATCACTTTCTTATGCGGAAAAATGCCTATGCTGCTGAAAGTCCCATCGTGGAATCGGATTGGGACTGGCACAAAATCGGTGTCTTGTGGAACCGGATCACTAACTTTAGCTATATGGGTGATGATGCCTATACCGACAGGACACCATCCTGTGATTATCCCGGTGGAACAGGGAATTCCTATCTGTACAGGGGCACCATCTGGTTGTCTGCTTTTGTTGACGGAGAATTTCATTCCACACAGGGAGATGATCAGGAGTTTTCTCCCCTCGCTCCTGTCACCATGTATACCGGTGAAGATGCCAAAAAGGCTGAACAGGAATCCTATACCGAGTATTATGATGTCAATGCGCCCCTGGCAAGCAACCACTTTCCCCTTGGTGTGAAAGTGATTGAGCGGACTTATGCCTGGAGTGCTGATTTTGCTTCCGATTTTATCATCTATGAATATGATATTATTAATGTGGGGATTGATACGGATGGAGACGGATATCCCGATACAGACAGGGATCTGGATGACTTCTATTTTACCATCCGTTTTGACGGAGATGTGAGCAAGCTTCCCCACTGGGGTGCTGAATACCGCTTTTCCAATCAGGATGATCATGTTGTAAGTAATGGTGTGGATTGGGATTGGATCGAAGCCTTCCCCCAGATGAAGGGACGGGATCACGGTTTAAGCATGGATGATATTGACAGCTCCATGATCATGATGTTCGACGGGGATAATCCGGAATATGATGCCTTTGACGGCCATCCGGACGACTTTGGTAATCCGGCGGAGGATGGAACGCTGCAGACACCCGGAGTTCTGGGTTTGAAAATTTTAAAAACAGAGCCCAAGCTGAAACCTCATTCTTTTCATACCTGTCACATTTATAACGATCCCGGTACTGACCAGGAAACATGGGACAGAATGATTTCGGATCCTTCTTTTGAGAACCTGCTTATTGATCCCCGTAACAATCTCCCTTATCCCCTTGATTACCGGGGTATCCTGACCTTTGGGCCCATGGATGTATTTAAAGCTGGAGACACGTTGAAAGTCACAACGGCCCTGGCTGTGGGCAGTGATCCGGATAGCGGAGGGGTGTACAGCCTGGTGGAATTTGTCAATATCATGAAGATGGCACAATATATGGTCGATCATGATTATGATATTCCTATTGATGAATTGATTCCTCCGGCACCCAATGTGGAGGTGCAGGAAGTGGTGGATGAAGCCGGCGGGTTCCAGGGTGTGAATCTTATATGGGATGATTCTCCCGAATCTCATCCAAATTTTGCCGGATATATTGCCTATAAAGCCAGCGAAAAAACGGCAACCGGCGACCTGCTCTGGGTCACCATTGATACCTTTATGGTAAACGACAACTGGCCGCCGCCGCTGGGGAAAAAAGCATCCGTGTATCAAATCTTCGACAGCGATGTAAAATTCGGGTTTGATTATTACTATACGGTCCAATCGGTCAGTATTGAAATCACGGATCCGCCCATTGGAGTACAGGCGACATCCATGCGGGATCCAAATGCTTTTTATCCTGTTTCGCCTGCCACACCGGTTGCGACGGAAAATCTGGATGATGTTAAAGTTGTTCCCAATCCCTATGTGGGCAGTGCGATATGGAATAACCGGATTCCCAGTAGTGCCAATCCCTGGGAACACCGATTGCAGTTCATCAATCTGCCTGCCGATGCTACTATTAAAATCTTTACCATAGATGGGGATTTTGTAGATGAAATTCATGCCGGTGAAACTGTCCGTGTCGGCGAAGGGTACCCCGATGCCAGGGATTCTGTTGCCGAATGGGATCTGTTAACCCGGAATGATCAGGAAGCAGCCCCGGGTATCTATATGTATGTAGTTGATTCACCATCCCTGGGGACAAAAGTCGGTAAATTTGTCGTTGTCCGGTAATGCGAAAAAGAGGATAGAATTATGCAAAATAAATCGTTGATGCTTATCCTGCTGATTTTGTTCACGGTAACGGTGACTCCGGGTGAAACCTTCGCACCTGTGGGAACTGTCGTGGGACAATTTATGGAAATCGGCATGGGTGCAAAGGGAGCCGGTATGGGTGAAGCCTATACAACCGGTGCTTCCGGGGCCGAAGCCGTTTTCTGGAATCCTGCCGGACTGGTGGACGGAGGAAAAAATCAACTCTTCGTTACCCAAACCCAATGGCCGGCGGATATGGCTTTCGGAGGAGCGGCTCTGTCCATGAGCCTTGGAAATGTGGGAACGTTCGCAGTCAGCTCCATCTATCTGATGACAGATGATATGGAAATCACCTCTTTGGATGCCCCCAACGGAACGGGAGAATTTTTCTCATTGTCCAACTATACGCTGGGACTCTCCTATGCCCGTTATCTCACAGATCACGTTTCTGTAGGATTAACCGGGAAACTGGTTCGTGAAGAGTATCTGGACCATGGTTACAGTGCCTGGTCCCTGGATTTGGGATCCATTTACCGGACCGGTTTTCACGGACTGAAATTGGGAATGTCGATTATGCACTTCGGCCCGGAAATCCGTTTCAGCGGGGATTACATCGATTATTCCGATCAGCAGTCTTATCTGCCCGTTCCCCAGGTTCCCAAAGAATTTGAGAAATACTCTCTTCCGGTGATGTTTCGTTTTGGCACAAGTGCCAATCTGATGGATAAAACAGAACACAGATTGACGGTTGCAGGGGATATGATTCATCCTAACAACAACCTGGAACAGTACAATCTGGGGTTTGAATATGCTTTTCGGGAAATGGTGTCCCTCCGGGGCGGTTATAAATTTGCTGCAGATGAAGGCGGACTCACCCTGGGTGCCGGACTCCGGATGGCGTTGATGGATTGGACAACCCTCTGTATTGATTATGCATATTCTGATTTGGGACTGCTAACCAGCAGTCACCGGTTTTCGCTGGGTATATCCTTTTAAAAAAGGTTATATTAAAGATGAAAAAGAAAACGAGAAAAGGAGAAACAAATGAAACGAATTGTTAGCGTAGTGATCCTGGCTCTTTTCGTGACAACCTCCCTTTTCGCAATTGATTTTTCCCGTGTGCAGGAAATTTCAATGCCCGATTCGGCATTGAACAATGGTGGTACAGGGGATATGGTTGCCGGAGAGGATGTTGATGGAGATGGTAAACGAGAAATTTACCTCGTGAATGATAACTGGAATGACACAGCAGATGAGCTGGTACCACGTATTTACAAACTGGAAAATAATGGAACAGACTGGGAAGTCGTCTGGAGTGCAGTGGCTCCTGTAGATGCCCAGAATACCTGGCCACCGCTTCTGTTGGATGATTTAGATGGTGATGGTAAAATGGAACTCATCTGGTCAGTTGTCAATAATTTCTCGACAGAAACGAATCCATACAGAATTCTGATTTACGAACATCAAGGGGGTGATTCGGATCTGTTCGGTGTTGACGACGGAGCAGGCGGTTATGCCCCGAATGCAGCCTGGACTATCGTGGATCAGGATAATGTGAACCTCCGCATTTTTGATATGGACATTGCAGATATCAAAGGAGATGGTGTCAAGCGGATCATCTTTGCCGACCGTAAAGGAAACGACAGTGGATACAATTTTGGTGTTATCACAGTCAGTGATGTTCCGGATGCGGGAGATGGCTCAGAAACTTGGGAAATCGAAGCGACACCTCATGATTTCACCTACGGTGGAGATAATAAATGGGATGTGGCTGTGATTGAACCATCCTTCTATACGTTTGACGAAGTGGTGATCAGTAAGACAACCTGGAATGGTAGTGACTGGGAATATTCCGAATTATCTCCCTTGCCGGGTGGTATTTCCTTCCGGGCTGTACAAACGGCAGATATCGATAAGGATGGGACAAAAGAAGCCATTACCGGTGAGTATTATTACGGAGATAATACCCGTCACCTCTGGCTTCTTCAGGAAGAAGCAGATACATTGAAAAGGACTGCACTTTTTGATATAGGTACAGAACCTTATCTTAACGGTGGACGTCTGTGTGGTGGTTCACACGGTGATATTGATGCAGATGGAAATCTGGACTTTGTGTTCGGTTCCAGATATTCCGGTCCGCCCAATGCCATGATTTTCTTTCTCTCTCATAAAGGCGGAGATATTACATCCCCCGATAATTGGGAACTTTCATTTGTCGATACAGCCTATGGTGACGCCGGCTTTTGGGATGTGATTGATGTGGCCAATATGGACGATGATGAATACCTTGAAGTTGTCTATACATCAAGTGTGCCCTATGATGAAGGTGTGGCGCCCTTTGTCGATCATATCTCTTATCCCATTATTGTCATGGATCCGCAAATTGCAAACAGTATCGATCAAAACAATCCCTTACTGCCTTTTGCCTATACACTTGAACAAAACTTCCCCAACCCCTTCAACCCGTCCACCACGTTATCCATTAATATTCCAACAGCTGAACACGTGAAACTTGCTATCTATGACATTACCGGAAAAGAAGTGAAAGTACTGGTTAATTCACATCTGAATGCAGGAAAACATTCCTTTGTTTGGGATGGAACCGATATGAACGGCAGAAAAGTAGCATCCGGATCTTACATTTATCGGATGAAAGCAGGCAATGTCGTAAAAGTTCGGAATATGACACTGCTGAAATAATTCTGAATTGGATGATGAATTCAGGACTTTGGTTTTCGGAAATACACAAAGGGGCGAACTTAGTTCGCCCCTTTTCTTTTAATTCCAATTTCAAAATCCAAAACACAAGACTCAAAACTCAGAACTTTAACTTAATACTCTTTACTTTTTGCCCGGTACTTTCATAGAAAATTCACACCCGCAATAATTTTGCCGGTATAAATCCCATTTACGGCTGAGCCGGATGCTTTCTTTATAGCCGTCTTTCTTTTTAAAATTGTATTCCACAAAACCTGGAAATTGGCGGCCGATACGGAAAATGACAGGGGAAATTTTATAAGGACTGATAGTTAATGTGGTGGTAATAAAGGGGATATTCAGTTTTTTCGCTTTATTGGAAGTTCGTTTAAGACTGTATTGAAAACATTTTTCACAGCGTTTGCCACGTTCCGGTTCTCTTTCAAGTCCACGAATCCACTGCCGCCAAGACGTGTGATCATAATCGTCTTCAATCAGTGGAAGATGCAAAATATCCGCCAGTTTCCGGGCATTTTCCAGGCGCTTTTCATACTCTTCCCGGGGAAAAATGTTTGAATTACTGAAAAAAAAGGTCACATCATAGTCATCTTTTAACAAACGAAGTGTTGAAGCCGTGGCACACGGGGCACAGCAGGTATGAAGCAGGATTTTGGGATGTGTGCTATTCATGGCTTGACGTTATTGATTCCGGGCGTATGAATCAAGGAGAGAATATATTGGGGTTGTGGCTTTGAAAAGGGAGTGAAACTATTTGAAATGGTGTCTCCATAAAATTGAGCCTTCAATATATATGAAATATCCTATTTACAAAAGCCCCCGGGGATAAAATAACAAGGGGAATAAGCAAAAACAAATTAATATTATAAATAAAATATTATGTGATTCTGATATAAACGGTATCTGACAATTTTCTTTCACATTTGAATTCTCATTTCTTTAACCGTAATTTCCTTTTTGCAATAAAAGTATGGAGAATCCTGTGCCTGTCATTCAAATCATGCCGGAATCGTTAAGTAATCGCATTGCTGCCGGGGAGGTGGTTCAAAGACCTGCTTCTGTCGTTAAGGAGTTAATTGAAAACAGTCTGGATGCAAAAGCAACGGAAATTGTAATTCAGATTGAAGATGGAGGACGTGAGCTGATCCGTGTAGCCGATAATGGAGAGGGAATGGAGCGGGATGATCTCCTGCTGGCCTTTGAACAACATGCTACAAGTAAACTCTTTGATATTGAAGATCTTACTGCAATTAAAACATTAGGGTTCAGGGGAGAGGCTCTTGCCAGTATAGCTTCCGTATCACGAGTTGACGCCAGAACCTGTAATAACGAAACGGGTGAAGGATTCAGGCTTTTGATCAATGGCGGAAAAGTTGACCGGCTGGAAGGCGCCGCCATGAAACGTGGGACATCCATAACTGTACGAAATCTTTTTTTTAATATACCGGCAAGAAAAAAATTTCTTAAATCGGCAAATTCGGAATATCGCCATATTGTGGAAATCGTCCGGCGATTTGCCCTGGCCAGACCCCACATACGTTTTCATCTGACAGCCAATGAAAAGGATGTCTACATCCTGCCGCCGGAGGACTTATCCTCACGGTTAAACCGGATTTTTTCAAAACGTTTGACGGAAAATTGTATCACCGTTTACGAGGAAGAACCGCCCCTGGTTCTTAAAGGGTTTATCGGCACCCGGGAACTGGTCCGGCGGAAAAGTGGTGAACAGTATCTTTATGTAAATGGACGCCTTGTAACCGATCGCATGATGAACAGTGCTGTTTATTCAGCTTTTGGTGGACATCTGGATAAAGGTGAATTTCCCTTTTTTGTTCTCTTTCTTACGCTGCCGTCTGCAGAAGTGGATGTCAATGTCCATCCTGCAAAAACAGAGGTGAAATTCAGAAGTGAGTGGCAGATATATCAATTTGTCCGGCGGAGTTGTGAACAGGCTATCCGGGATTGGACAGGAGAATCAATGGAAAACAGTCAATCCGGAAAATTGAATGATCGGGATTTTTTTTCAGGAGAACGTCCGGTACATGTAACGGCTCCTCCCAGGCTCGAAGGGGAACAGCTTTCGTTTTCCGAAAAGGTTGAAAGAGATAAACCGTTTCAGGGGATTGAAAAACCCTCATTTTCCGCTGCAAATCTCTCGCTGGATGAACGGATTCGCCGTTTTGAAAAAAGCATTACAGAGAGTGTCCCGGACGAAACACACCCGCTTCTGACCGAACGGAATTTCTGGCAGGCCCATGGAAGGTATATCTTTACACAAATTTCCAGCGGCGTGGTTGTGATTGATCAGCGGGCAGCCCACACCCGCATTCTCTACGACAGGGCCATCAAAGCTTTGGAACAGGCTTCGTCTTCTGCCAGCCAGCAGCTTCTTTTTCCCATAACCCTGGAACTCTCACCTGACGATTATTCCATCCTCCTGGAGATTGTTCCGTCTCTGGAAAAGCTGGGCTTTTCCATGCGGGAATTTGGCAGGCATTCAATCCTTATTGAAGCAATCCCGGTAGATTTACAGTGGCTTGAGGAAGGAAAAGTTGTTTTGCAGATTCTGGATGATTATAAAAACTCAAGGCGTTTGCATAATCCAGTCAGTGAAAAAATTGCCCTGGCCTATGCCGAAAGAGCGGCTGTCCGCAGGGGTGAAGAGCTGACACCTGCTGAAATGCAAAGACTTACAGACGAACTGTTTCAAACGGAAAATCCTTACCTTTCCCCTTCCGGCAAACCGGTTATTATCAGGTTTACGCTGAATGAACTGGACCGCCGGTTCGAAAGAAATTAAGGGAAATCCCATGATAAAAAATAAATCGCTTCTCTTTTGGTCCCTTTTTATCACCCTCTTTGTTTTAGGAAGTGCTTATGCGTGGTTGAAGTTTACCGATGCCTTTCCCGTTGTGAATGTTCAGGTGAATACAGATAGGGAAGAAGCTGTCAGAATTGCAAAGCAAACCGCAGAATCCCGTGGATTTTCTGTAAGCGGCATGCAGACTGCCGTTCGCTTTGATCTGGACCGGGAAGTGCAGTACTATACCGAATTGGAAGCCGGCGGAAAAGAAGCTTTCGGGAAAATGCTGGCAGATACCCTTTATGAACCCTATACCTGGCTTGTTCGCTTTTTCCGGGAACGTCAGGATGAAGAATTTCTGGTCCGTCTGACTCCCGGCGGACAGGTTTATGGATTCTATGAGAAGGTCCCGGAGGATAATCCCGGAGAAATCCTTTCCGAATCAGAAGCGCGGTCTTTGGTCGCCGGACTATCAAAAAGTTATCATGTTCCACTTCATGCTTATAATGAAGTGGAAGTCTCGTCGGAAATAAAACCCGGTGGGAGGATGGATCATGTTTTTGTCTATGAACGACCGGATATTACCCTGGGAAAGGATGGTCGGTATCGGATTCGTTTTACAGTCACCGGGAATACCGTCACTCAGATAAAGAGATATGTCGAAGTGCCGGAAGCCTTCCGATTGCGATACGAAAATATGCGGGCAGCAAACCGGACCATTTCAAATGTGGGATTGGTGGCCATGTTCCTCTTTCTGGGTGTGGGCGGATTGGCAGGATTATTCACCCTTTTAAAACGACATGCCGTTAAATGGAAACCTGCTCTGTATTGGGGCGGAGGGATTGCCGTCCTTCAGATTGCGGCCCTTTTTAATCAATGGCCTCTGATCTGGATGAATTACGATACAGCCCTGTCAAAGAACAATTTTGTGTTCCAACAGATTTTTGACTTTATTCTCTTGGGAATGGTTCTGGCTTTTGTGATGACCCTGACCTTTGCAGTAGCCGAAGGTCTGACCCGCATGGCTTTTCCCCGGAAAATATGCCTTTGGAAAGTGTGGAACGGACCTGTTGCCGCGACAGGTGAAATTCATAAACAGACCTGGATCGGTTTATTGTCCACGGGGATATTTTTTGGTTTTTCCACAATTTTCTATATTGTTGCGACCCGCTACTGGAATTGGTGGTCACCTGCCAGTCCTCTCTATGATCCCAATATTCTGGCCCATATTATTCCCTCGTTGAATCCTTTGGCAATTTCCCTCCAGGCCGGATTTTGGGAGGAAGCCCTTTTCAGGGCCATACCTCTCGCCGGAGCAGCCCTTCTTGGGGAAAGGTTTGGCCGGAAAAAATGGTGGATTGGTGGAGCCCTTGTGCTCCAGGCCTTGATTTTTGGGGCAGCTCATGCTTCCTATGCGAATCAGCCTGCCTTTGCCCGGGTTGTGGAACTCTTTATTCCGTCTCTGGCCTTCGGATTCCTTTATCTTCATTATGGCCTCCTGCCCGGAGTGATTTTGCATTTTGTATATGATGTGGTGTGGATTTCCCTGCCACTCTTCAATACCTCCGCCCCCGGAAGCGGAGTACACAGGACCCTGGTCATCCTGCTGACCCTCTTTCCCCTGGGGATTATCTTTTTTCACCGGTTGAGACTTGGAAAACAAGAAATCAAAGCGTCATATCTGAATGGCAAACATGTCGTGAAAGTCCTTAAAAAAGAAAAACCTCCTGAATTGCCTTTGAAAACCGGGCAGATTACACCCATGGCCAGGGGATTTTTATTTCTTTTCGGACTTTTTTTCCTTGTGATCTGGTATCATTATACGTCCTTTGAAAATGAGGATTCCGGATTAAGAGTGGGGCGGGCTGAGGCCCGGAGGGCCTCCGAAGCGGCTCTTGCTGAGCGGGGTTTTGAGTTGGCAGACAGTATGTGGATGGTGAGTGAACGGGTAGTGATACCACAGGAACGGGAGGGCCGCTTCGCCCGGCAGAGCGGTGGTGAAACGGGGTACCGGCAACTCATGGGGACATTCCTTTCCGGCCCCGGCTGGGTTATCCGCTATGCACGCTTCTCCGGTGAAGTGCCGGAAAGGGCTGAAGAGTTTAAAATTCATGTTGTGGGGGATGGCGAAGTCCGCCGTTTCATCCACCGCCTGCCGGAAGCCCGCCCCGCCCCCTCGCTCTCCGAAAAGGACGCTGAAAAAAAAGCGGATGCCTTCCTCCGTGCCCGTTTGGGTCTCGATCCCCTTTTACTGAAGAAAATATCCGTCATCCCCCAAAAGATGCCGAATCGTACAGATTGGACCTTTACATGGGCCGATACACTGCGATATCCCCTCAATGCAGGAGAAGGCCGCCTGAATGTGACGATTTCCGGAAATGAAGTGAGTCGCTACAATCCGGGCTACATTCATATTCCGGAACAATGGGACAGGGAAGAACGGAACCGGGAGACCCTGCTGAGTCTGATTCAAATCCTGTCTGTAGTGTTACTGTTCATCCTGCTTATTATAATGGCTGTTTCGGCTTATCAGGAAGAAACTCATGATCAGTTTCCTAAAAAAGTTTGGGTTATCCTGGGGGGTATTGTTTTATTGGCAGGTCTCTTTCACATGTGGAATACATGGCCGGTCACCCGATTTAACCTGAATCCGGCTGAGCCATTGCAAGGACAGATATTCCGTACAATTGCCTTTGGTGTAATCCGCAGTCTGGTGATGGCGTTTTGTCTGCCCCTGTTTTTATTTTTAATACGTGATTACAAATCGGACCACATGCGGGACCGGCCATCGCGGTGGGTAGGTTTATCGGCCGGTCTGTGGGGATTGGGCATATTGGTACTGGTTCAAAGCAGGCTGACCTTTTATAATCCGGTCTGGGCCGATTATTCAGCACTCAATGCCCGAATCCCCCTGATGCATCTCCTTGTTATGCGTATATGGGTTTTTTCCATCATCTGTATATTGTTCATGATACTCTTTCGTGGCGTAGATCATCTGACAGGAGGTGGAGTCCGCAAGCGAGCTTATGGATATCTTGCATTTCTCGTCACCGGATTCGGTCTATCAGCTCTCTTTTTCATGGATACACAGATAAGCTGGTTCGGATCCGGATTGGTGCTTTTTCTCTGGTCCGCCTGGGTATACCGGGTTGTTTTCCGGGCAATGCCCTCAGCGATACCCTTTGCCATTTTCCCCTTTTTCGCTGCCTATGCATATACCCAAATCCGCTATGAAGGATATCCGGATGTTTTAATAGCTGAATCTCTGGTCCTGGCGGGACTTTTAATCATTGCTTTTCTTTTCAGCCTCTATTTAAGAGTGAGACAGAACAAAATATGAATCAACCGGAACTCGTCATTGTTACAGGTCCCACTGCTTCGGGGAAAACTGAATTGGCTGTCCGTATGGCCCTGGAAATGAAGGGGGTGATTATATCTGCTGACAGCCGGCAGGTTTACAAATACATGGATATTGGCACAGCAAAACCCACCCCGGAGGAGCAGAAAGGCATTCCTCACTATCTGATGGATTTTCTGGATCCCACCCAGACTTACAGTGCCGGTAAATTTGGACGAGATGCCCGGAAATTGATTGACACTTTTATGAAAGAAAAGCGTCCTGTTATCGTCTGTGGCGGTAGTGGTTTGTATATCCAGGCCATGCTGGGTTTTATCCCTGAAGGGCAAAAAGCAGATTCTGAAATACGCAAGTTAATCCGCCAGAGAGGTGAAACAAAAGGTTGGCATATCCTGTGGCAGCAGTTGCAGGAACTTGACCCGGAATATGGAAGAATAACAGATTCCAACAATATCCGCCGTATATCAAGGGCTTGGGAAATCATTGAACAAACGGGGAAAACACCAAGTGAACATTTTGCGTCCCAGGAAAAGTCTTTCCCCTGGAAATACCGTTTTATTGTCACGGATATTCCCCGAAAAGAGTTATGGCGTCGTATTGAAATCAGGACCCGGCGTATGATTGAAAAGGGCTTTGAAAGGGAAGTCCGTTGTTTGCTGGACAAAGGATACAGTCCCTCACTTAATGCCCTGAATACCGTTGGTTACAAAGAGATGATCGCCCATGTCCGGGGAGAGTACAGCCTGGAAGACGCCGAGCACTGGATCAATATCCGGACGCGGCAATATGCAAAAAAACAAATAACCTGGAACAAGAAAATGTTAAAGCGGTATTAGAATGAGGCTGTTAATTTTATCCAGCCAAATCTCGAATTGTTATTTGAGCCGTTATATTGTATTTTTCATCGCTAATGTAAACAAAAAGGAATTACAATGAAAAAAATCTTGATTGTATCGATGGTCATCTTTGCGCTGATTGCAGGTTGCAGCAAGGACTCCGGGGACGTATTATACTCGAAAAGTGCCCCGGAATATACATTTTTCAAATCACTGGCGGATACTGTTCCGGTACTGAATCCGGATGAAAAAGTCACACTGATCGCCATGGATTGTGGAAATATCACCAATTATGATGTCATGCCGGAACTTTATCGGGCTGTCAATGGACAGTTGGACATAACGGAGGTTCCTTTCGAGCACATTATCAATTATATCAATCAGGTAGCGGCTTCCCTGGCGGACAAAAATATGTTTATGGCAGATGCTGCTGATCAGGGGATCGAGGTTCCTGAGGAAGATATCCAGGCTGAACTGGAACAAATCTGGTCCAACCCCCGTTTTGGCGGTTCAGAGGAAGCATTCAAAAATTACATTGAGACCCAGGGATTTACCATGGATATGGTCCGGCAGGACATTCGTGATGGATTGATTTTCCAGGCCTATCTGGAACAAGTCATTGACCCTGAAATAGAAGTCCCGGATGAAGTCCTGCGGGAAGCTTATAAAGAGCCGGTATCTGCATCAGTCCGCCATATACTGCTTTCAACACAGGGACAGAATTCTGAAGAGAAGGCAGAAACCCGGAAGAAAATGGAAGGAATTCTCAAACGTGCCCGCTCCGGAGAAGATTTTTCCGAGTTGGCAAAAGAGTATTCAGAAGATCCCGGTTCCAAGGAGAGGGGCGGACTTTATGAGAATTTTTCCCGTGGACAGATGGTCCCGGCATTTGATGAAGCTGCTTTTACAGAACCTGTCGGATCAATTACAGATATCGTAGAGACCCAATTCGGATATCATATTATCAAGATTCTGGACCGAAAATCCGAAACACGACCTTTTGAAGAGGTCCGCGATTCACTTCGGGAAAATGAACTCTCATCACTCCGGAATGCTGCGATTGAAGCCAAATTGGAAGAGCTCAAGGAAAAATATAATTATTCTAAAGAGTTTTAAGTTGTGAGTTTGAATTTTGAGTTAAGGGAAGGGCGGTTTTAACCGTCCTTTCTTCATTTACAGAATCAAAAGTCCTATTGGGACAGGCTTTTAGTAAAAACGGCATGGTGCATTGATCAGATTGAATCATTTGATTGATGGGTGAATGGAAACATATTATAAGACACGTGATATATATGATTAATAATATTAACTTGCATTAAACTGGGAATGAGTGTATTTTACCCCCGGGGTAGGGGGCGAGCACATCACCGAAACCATATACTTGATTTCTCCCATTATCTATAAATCAAATTTCTATATATAAAATAATTGTATGACATAAACCGGAATTATGGTTACCATATTTCCAAAAAGTGTTACCTATCTTTTGACATAAAACTGTTACCTATCTCCTGACACACACATTCTCAACGTTCAAACGTTTTTCTTTTCACTATCAACTCTTGTCCTTATATTATTTCACGCTTCGGGCACGGGAGGGAACCCAAACCGAACGTGACATAAGTGATATTAAGGCTGTTTCCCGCAGGAATACGGTCGGGGATGAAGATTATCCTGAAAAAAATGCACGGGCATAACTGTAAATTCCCCATGCGTTGTCAAAAGGAAATTCTTCTGAAAGTCGATGTTATGTACGGAAAATATGGAGGTACCATGCAATTTGAGAACAAGCGATACTGGGGCGTGATATTAGGAGCATCCAGCGGTTTTGGTCTGGCCACGGCTAAAAAGCTGGCTTCACAAGGGATGAATATTTGTGCGGTTCACAGGGATCGCCGGGGTGCAATGAAGAATGTTGAAGAGGAATTTGATGCCATTAAAGCTTGCGGTGTAAAATTTCTCTCTATGAATACAAATGCTCTGGATCCCGAAGCCCGTCAGGAAGTATTGAATACACTGCAAAAAAATTTAGGAGAAGGAGAGAAAATCCGGATGCTTCTCCATTCTATTGCTTTTGGCAATCTAAAACTGGTTGCACCATTCCCGGATGGTAACAGACAGGCATCTGTCCGGACTCTTCTGGCAGAAAAGCTTGGAATTTCCAGGGAAAAAATGGATACAGCTATTCAGGATCTTTTTTCTGTTGGTGTGTCCCGGCTCTATCCTCTGGCCGATCCTCCGGCATACAGCAATGAACGGCTGGCTTCGGAAGAGGATTTTTCCAACACCATCTATGCCATGGGAACCAGTCTTCTGGGATGGGTTCAGGATATTTTTTCCCGGAAAATTTTTGCTTCCGATGCACGGGTGTTTGGACTAACCAGTGAAGGAAACAGTGTGGCCTGGCGGGGATATGCACCCGTAAGCGCGGCGAAGGCCGTTCTAGAGTCCGTTTCCAGGACCCTTGCCGTAGAGATGGCACCTTATGGGATTCGGTGCAATATTATTCAGGCTGGAGTGACGGATACGCCGGCTTTACGTCATATTCCGGGACACGCACATATTGTCTCATCCGCCATGCTGAGAAATCCTTTTAAACGGCTTACCCGCCCCGAAGACGTGGCAAATGTCATCGCCCTTTTATGTACGGATGAAGCAGCCTGGATTAATGGTGACATTATCCGGGTAGATGGCGGAGAACATATTGCCGGATGATAAGGGAGATAAAAAGATGAAATATCAGGAATTTCTTGCACGCACATCTTTTGAGAAAGAGGATCTGCTTGCATTTGCCCATGGGCATTTGATTCAGGATGCTCCCGGTGAAATGGGACGTCTTCCGGCTCCTCCCCTTCTTATGGTGGATCGTGTAACCTGGGTGGATAAGCGGGGACGGCGGGGTCACATAACGGCTGAAAAGGATATTCGAATTGATGACTGGTTTTTTCAGTGCCATTTTCTTGGCGACCCTGTTCAGCCGGGTATACTTGGACTGGATGCCATCTGGCAATTGATCGGATTTTATTGTTCACTGAACGGAGCGACCGGTTCCGGTCGGGCCCTGGGATGTGACGCGGTGGAATTTAATGGACAAATTCGTCCCCATAACCGAATTGTCCGTTATGAAATTGAAATCCGGCGTTTTAGTGAGATCAGAGAAACCGGAGCCATGATTGCCTTGGGGAACGGGAAAGTATTTGTGGATGACGAACTGGTTTATGTAATGAAAAATGCCAAGGCCGGAATATTTAAGGATATTGCATATACAGATTATCCCATCCGTTCCGATCATGCCATTGGAGGATTACCACCCCACGAAGAATCAACCCTCGACAAAGTTCTTAAACGATTCCGGAGGAATGATGGACAATAAACCAGCACCTGAACATATTAGAGAGAAAGTCTTGGGAACCATGCCTCAAAAGCACCCTTTCCGTTTTGTCGATGCCATTCGTGAACTTTCCACAGAGGAAATCAGCGGTGAATACAGAGTGACTGGTGATGAATTTTTCTTTCCCGGTCATTTTCCCGGAAGACCTACCATGCCCGGGGTAATTCTTATTGAAGCCATGGCCCAGGTTGCGGTAGTAGCCCTGGGGATATATGAAACAATGGTGACAGGGGGAGATCTGAATAAGGTAACCCTCTTTACGGAATGTGAAATAGAATTTTTTAATGTGGTTCCGCCGAAAAGTAAAATACTGATTCATGGGAAAAAGATTTACTTCCGGCGGGGTAAAATTAAAAGTAAAGCATGGGTGACCCTGGAAGACGGGACACTGATCGCCCGGGGAAACCTTGCCGGAATAGGAGCAGAGGTATGAATAAAAGACGCGTTGTTGTTACCGGGCTGGGAATCATAGCCCCCAATGCCCATGGCATACTGGATTTTGAAGAAGCCTTACGGAAGGGGAAAAGCGGTATCCGGTTTCTTCCCCATCTTGAAGCATTAAAGTTCGGATGCCGTGTCGGCGGAGTTCCCGATAATCTTGATCAAACAGCTGGAGAATATTTTCCGGCGGATGTTCTTTACGTTCTCAATGAATCCATGCGTTATGCAGGCATTGCAGCCATTGATGCCTGGAAAGATGGTGGATTGGAAGTCCCCCGACCCGATGATGATCAGGTTAACTGGGATTCGGGAGCTATCGTTGGGACTGGTATAGGTGGTGCGGACACCCTGGGAGTCATCATTCCGAAAGTGAATGAGGGACGGGCAAGAAGACTTGGATCCGCCGTTGTGGAACAAACTATGTCCAGCTCGGTTTCAGCACGATTGAGCGGACTTTTGGCTCTGGGAAACCAGGTGACAACCAATTCCAGCGCCTGTTCAACAGGAACAGAAGCGGTGATTATGGGATATGAACGCATCCGCGACGGTAAGGCGGATAAAATGCTTTGTGGTGGTGCCGAAGGATCCTCTCCCTATATATGGGCCGGATTTGATGCTATGCGGGTCCTGAATACAGGAAAAAACGATGTTCCTGAACAGGCATCCCGTCCCATGAGTGCCACTGCCGGAGGATTCATTCCCGGTGCAGGAGCCGGGATTCTCTTGCTTGAAAGTCTGGACAGTGCACAAAAGAGAGGTGCCCGGATTTACGGGGAGATTCTGGGAGGAGCTGTCAATTCTGGTGGTCAACGAAACGGCGGAAGCATGTCCGCCCCGAACGGCGAAGGTGTACAGCGATGTATCCGTACGGCCTTGAAGAATGCAGGTGTCAAATCCGGAGATGTAGATGTCATTAACGGCCACCTGACGGCAACGATGGCCGATCCTTTGGAAATCGCCAACTGGGCGTCGGCTCTGGAACGGAATCCCCGGGATTTTCCCTTTATCCATGCAACAAAATCTCTGGTGGGACACTGCCTTGGAGCCGCAGGCGGGATTGAATGCGTTGCCTCTCTCCTTGAAGTGCATAAAGGGTTTATCCACGGCTCTATAAACTGCGAGGATTTGCATGAGAAAATTCTTCCGTATGAGGAGCATGTTGTACATCAGACGATAGAAAAAGATTTTAAAACCCTGATCAAGGCCAGTTTTGGCTTTGGAGATGTTAATTCGTGTGTCGTTTTTCAAAGATATGAATGATAAACAATCAATAGTGACAGCGATCAAACCATAAAAAGGAGGAAACCATGGAACAAAAAGTAATCTTTGAGAAAATCCTTGAGATTCTCAAACCCTATGTTCGTGAAGCGGAAGATCTAAAAAATGCAACGGAAGAAACGGATATTTTAAATGATCTGAAAGTAAATTCTTCCCGCCTGGTGGATATTATCCTGGCCATTGAGGATGAATTTGATATTGAAGTTTCCGATGATGAGGCCGATGAGGTCCAGACAATCGGTGATATCGTATCTCTGATTGCCGGGAAAATCTGAAAACGGCTATTCTGTCATGAATACTATCCATGCAGTTCAAAAAGACCCGGCTGATAAAGGCCGGGTCCATTCTGAAATTAACCGGAACTCTTCCCAAGAGGTTTCAATACCTTTCAGAATGCGTTGGCGGTGTACCATACAA
The DNA here is from genome assembly GCA_021157965.1 of Candidatus Neomarinimicrobiota bacterium. Lineage (NCBI taxonomy): Bacteria > Pseudomonadati > Fidelibacterota > Fidelibacterota bacterium. The sequence goes on along the minus strand of JAGGVO010000047.1, from coordinate 41,720 downwards.
AAATGGGTTGACTGGATCTTTTTTCCCTTTTTAGCGCCATTGATCATTTTCATTTTGAAACATGTCCGTAAAAACCGAATACAGAATCTGAAGAAAATTCGGATGCTTTTCAAACGGATTGCAGGGGAGAGCAAAATTCCAACGCTCATTTGTGCCAATCACTTGACGAAAGTAGATTCAATTTATATTCATCATGCATTTGCGTCTGTTTTTTTCTATTGGCGGCATTTCAGGCTCTTTTCCTGGAATATTCCTGCCAAGGAAAATTTCTGGACGAATCCCCTGGACCGGCTTGTGACTTACCTTGGGAAATGTATTCCAATTGTCCGGACCGGTACACCCGAACACCACAAGGAGGTCCTGGATACACTTCGATATCTCCTTTCCCGTGGTGAACTGTGTACGGTTTTTCCTGAAGGCGGCAGGAGTCCAAAAGGCCGGGTGGATGTTGAAAATGTCCGTTACGGAGTCGGAACGATTTTAAATGCCCTGCCGGACTACCGGGTCATCTGCGTTTATCTGCGTGCTGAAAGCCAAAAGGAAATGACAGACCTGCCTCCCAAAGGGGATACCCTTTATTTTGATTTTAAAGTGATTACACCACAAAGTGTGCAGAAAGGCAGACGGGCCGAAAGGGACATTTCACGGACCATTATCCGAAAGATTAAAGAAATGGAAGAAGTGTATTTTGAGCAACGGAAAGAATAACGTGCCTTTTGTCCTGGGAAATGACCTTGTGGATTTGAGTCACCCGGATACCCTGAATTTCCATCCACGTTTTCCACAACGCATCTGTACACTTTCAGAAAGAAATTATCTGAACCTTATCCCACCGGATAGTCCTGAATATATTGAAAAACTCTGGATGATTTGGAGTATTAAAGAATCAGCTTATAAAGCATGTAAACAATATAAACCGGACGTGTCCGGTTGGTGGAATTCTTTTGAAGTGATTCTTGAAAGGAGACAGGTTTTGTGTTTTGGAGATTTTCTATTGAATGTTAAAACGGATATGGGGAAAGGAGGGATGTCCGGAAATACTCCATATATTCATAGTCTCGTGTATTCTCCTTCTCTGTCACGTCATCAGATAAGTAGCGGTGTTACATGGATCAGCCCCGATCAAAATCCTTCCGATGCAGTAAGGGAATTTACCACAAGCCGGTTGTTGGCATCCGGCAGGAAGGATGGAGATAAGACGATAAAGTGGGATAAAGAAAATTCAGGTGCTCCTGTCCTCCGGATCAATCACAAAGTCTTACCGGGACGATTTTCGTTCAGTCATCACGGGCGGTTTGTCTCCTATGCCTGCTGTCTGACTGCAGGGATTCCGGCAAAAAAGTAAAAAAACTTGCTGTGAAAACATTTAATCCGTATTATAACGATAAGAATAGTAGAGAATTATGAAATTATCCGCAAAAAGTGAATATGCCATTCTGGCTTTGATTGATCTGGCTGAAAGAGAGTCCGGGGGCTTGCATCATATTGAAGATATTGCCAGGCGGAAAAATATTCCGCGCAAGTTTTTAGAACAGATTCTTCTCATTTTAAAAAGAGCTGGTTATGTCCGAAGTAAACGGGGGGCAGAAGGTGGATACAGAATAGGGAAGAATCCCTCGGAGATTTCTTTGGCTGAAATCATTCGTCTGATGGATGGTGCATTGGCGCCAGTGGACTCAGTCAGTGTTTATTTTTATGAAAAAACACCCATAGAACAAAATCAAAAATTGATTGACGTCTTTCGTGAAATCAGGGATTATATTTCCACAACGATGGAAGGGACACACATTTCGGATTTAGTGTAAAAATTTTTTTAATTTTAAATACGATAATCCATATAGAGAATATCATGAAGGAGTAGATCATGTTTCAATTGACATTAGAAGTAGGACTTGCTTTGTTGGGACTTGCATTTTTTGCAGAACTTATTGATTCGTCTATGGGGATGGGGTATGGGACAACCCTTACTCCTCTCCTATTGATTCTTGGCTTTGAACCATTACAGGTAGTCCCCGCGATTTTAATATCTGAACTGGTGACAGGATTACTTGCAGGATTTACACACCATGCCATTGGAAATGCTGATTTTAAACCCAAAACCATGAATCTTGCCCGTATCTATAAATCTTTCAGAGAAATGGGATTCAGAAAAAGCGTGGAAAAGGGACTTCCCATGAATTTAAAGGTTGCTCTACTCATAGCCAGTTGCAGCATCATTGGCACTGTGATTGCAGTCTTTATTGCAGTGAATATTCCAAAATTTTGGTTGAAAATTTACATCGGAGGACTTGTTCTGATTATTGGAATTATAGTTATTGCGACAGTAAATAAAACCTATGCTTTTTCATGGAGAAAGGTAAGCATATTAGGAATCATTGCTTCATTCAATAAAGGGATGAGTGGAGGAGGATATGGCCCTGTAGTGACAAGCGGTCAGATTTTATCCGGTGTGGATGGTAAAAATGCGGTTGCCATCACTTCTCTTGCTGAAGGGCTTACATGCCTTGTTGGTGTCATTTTATATGCGTTAACTGATACCAATCTGGATTTGTCTCTGGCACCCTATCTGACAATAGGTGCTGTTTTATCTGTTTATCCTTCTGCTTTTTTAGTAAAGTCCATTAAACCTAAAACGTTTAGAAAGGCAATTGGAATGTTAACAATAATACTTGGAATAATGAGTCTTTATAATACACTTGTAAGCTGAGAAGAGCATGAAATTAAATATATTAAATCTATTTTTAGCGATACTTGCTCTAAACGGGTTTTTGTATGCGGGGGAAGATGAAACACGGATAACTCATTTCGGATTTATCAGATTTGCTTTTGTAAGTGAACCGGTACTCGAATCACAGTACTTCTCCGTTTTTCAAGCCCGTTGGGGTATGAAAGGGAAGGCTTCCGACCGCTTAGGCTATAAACTGTATGCAGAGTTTTCTTCTCTCGGTTCACTGGACATTCAAAGGGATTCTACCGGCTATCTGACACATGTATCTGTCGATTTTCCTGCAGGACTGCTAGATGCATATATCGATATGTTTGTAATGGATCAACTTAGATTTCAATTCGGACAGATGAAAGTCCCTTTCAGTGATTCGAATTTAAAAAGTCCGGCATCCATGCCTTTTGTATACCGCCCCCTTACACGTCAAATTGCTCCTCCGATCCGGGATATTGGTGTACTGGCTGAGTGGACACCGGGGGACAGGGGATTCAAGTTTTCTGCAGGTCTTTTCAACGGCGAAGGAGCTAATGCTGTCAATGCTGATGAATATTTAAGCGGTGGTTTGCGGGGAGAAGTCCCCATCTTCGATAATCACAGGATTTCTGTGTCACTATTCACCGATAAATCCAAATCCCGAATTAAGCGGGGGCAGTACATCAATGGTGCTTATCTCTGGTCCGGAAAGCGATTTGAATCCGGCAGCGAAATTGTCATACAAAACCGGAATGAAAAGAGTTCCAACGCATTTTACGTGTTTATGAAAACTTCAATTGAGACAAATAAACCCTGGTTAATGTCTTTTGATCCGGCCTTTCGTTTTGAGCACCTTTACGAAGCCGGTTTTGGAAAAACAACCCAAATGACGACAGGGTGTACATTCCACCTGGATAAAAGCGCCCTGAATATTTTCCGGGTCGAATACATTCACCCTCTAGATGATAACGGGGCTAAAGCCCTTACAGCCCTGCTTCAAATAACTTGGTAGATTTTGATTTATTATTCTATATCCAGTGTCTTTTCAAGGCTCTGAAGACGATGTTCTAATTGGTTAAACCGTTGTTTTTGCTGGACTGTTGACCAGTTTGTCTTTTTATTCGATAAATAGGACATCAGAAGTTCTTCCGGATTAAATGATGTGTCCGGTGCCTTTTCCAGATTCTTTAAGAGATCTTTCAGAGATTCTTTTTCCTCTGTCAGGATTTCCTGTTCCCTTTCCAGTTCATCTTTGATCTGTCGAACTTCAGATATCGCCTTGGACATATTGATTTTAGCATTGGCAACTTCAATGGAAATAGATGTGGATTGCCATGCAATAGTTAAAAGTCCAAAGGTTGCCACAATCATACAAAAACTTAAGGATATCCAGAAAAATCGTGGAATGTTTGATGGTGTCATCCGAAAACCCTCCATTCTTATTATTTTTATACCGGACATGTCCGGACACTCTGTTCATATCCCTTTATAAAGGCATATCATCCCGGATTACGTTGGTGAGGCCAATCGATGCAGTTGCATAGGACATATACTGATAATTGCCGAAGGTATCTGAAAGCCATCCTCCGGCAAGGGGACCGGCAATGATGATTCCGAAATTCAACTGAAAACACTCCAGGTATAAATTCCGCCAGAGTACAATATGGATAAAAATAGAGCAAAGATATTCATGCGTTTTATATAAGACATCCGGATTATGTTGAACGGTTATGTGCATTAATCATTTATGATGTTCAGTAGAAAAAATAGAAAGCTTTTTAAATGATGACAATGCATTTATAACTTGACATGAATAAAAAATGGCCGTTCGGAAAACGGCCTTATTGCGTATGGAAGTAAAATAACTTTTAAAAGATAAATTCCATGCCGATTAATAATTGTTCCCAGGACTCATCCTGTCCCTCATACTTCCAGGTCCATGATTGCCAGGAGGTGCTGATATTTACACTTTGCCGGAAAAGCCATGAGAATCCGACACTGGTCACATGAACCGGGTCTTCTCCTTTGCGCGGGTTGGGTCTGAACTGATATCCTCCATAAAGATTCATGGGCAGGAAGGGAGGATGGACTGCCAAGCCTGCCCGATGGGTCAGGGTCTTGTCAAAATGTTCCTCTATCCCCTCATTGATCTTTTGATCAAACAGTTCACTGTCTTCAGAATCCCATTTTAACCCGTTCCAGTGAATCAAATCGGCCTGATAAAAGAGATCAAACCATTTGAGAAGGAGTGCGGCTCCTACCTGGAATTCCATAGGGCGTGTCAGGTTATAGTCGAAAGGTTCATATTCCAAAATTAGGCTGTCTCCAAAAATCTCCGTGTTATCTTCAGTTACCCATAAGGTTTTTGGCAATTGAGCTGACAGTCCGATGTTCAGATATGGGGTTAAGGTGTGTATCAGCCCTATTTTTCCTGAGACGCCGATAAAAGAAGGTTCAACCAGAAGCTGTGTATTCTGGTTAAAATCCTTGGCTGTCAGCTTAAAATCACCCATCGGGATTTGGAAATCAGTACCGATATAGAGATCTTTGGCAAATTCTGTGGCCCCGGCCAGATGAAATGTATAACTGCTTCCTTCAATTCGTTGGGAATAGGAAGGAATTTCATATTTCATGGCATATTCAAGATCCTGGGTAATCCCCGTTGCCCAGCTCAGATGTCCACGAAAAACGGGTATGGCATGTGTATAGGAAACATGAGATATGCGGTTTTGAGGCAATGTTTCACTTCCGCTGGTAAATTCTCCGGATCCATAGGTCCCCCGAAGTATCCGGAATTTGGTCATGGCGATATTGGCCGGATTGAGTGAGAATTCCGGCATAACCTGACCGGCTGCCACTCCGGCCCCGCCGATGGCTGTACTTTGAGGCAGATGTCCTGAAAACCCGTTAAAAGGGCGTATTGCATCTTCTTCACTGTACTGTGCAAACAGAATCTGAATACTCAAAAAAGCAATAAAAAGTATCTTTCTCATAATGTTTACCGTCTTGGTTTACTGCTGCGGCGATTGTTTGAATTTTCCGTTTTGGTTTCTTTCTGTTTTTCTGAGGATGAGGATGAGCTTCCACCGGAAGAAGATTTGGGGGTTGAATATGATTTGGTTTCACCGGATGTAGCCGGAGGAGGTGACGTGACGGGTGTCGCATTTCCCGAGGAAACGCGGATATTTTCAGAAGGTGGGGGAAGAGAACCCGTAGAATGGGAGGATGGGCCAATTGCCCTGGGGACGGATAATGTTCGCCTTCCGGGGGTTTTATCGCTGTCATTGCCGCCTGAAGAACCGCTTCCAGCTGAGGGAACATAATACCAGTACCCGTCCCGGTACCAGTAATACCGGTTGTTGTAATAATACCAGTCCCGGTTATAATATCTGTAATCGTAATAATAAGGATCGTAATAATAATTCCCCGTAAACCAGTCGTAACGTAAATGCCAGCGATAGGGTGAATAAGAATAGTATCCATAAGGATCGTAAAAATTATAGTTTTCTACCCTGTTGTCATGATATTCTTCATGATAATAAGTGATTGCAGCTGATGAATCCGCCTCAATAGCGGACAAAGGAGGACGTGTCAGCGTATAACACCCCGACGTGAAGATGAGAAGTGCCGCCAGGAATGAAAGATTTAAAAGTATACGTTTCATAAGCCTTCCTTTTCTTCCCGTATATTAGACACGGAAAGAGACCATAAGTTAATTATCTTACACTAAATTACGGATATTTGTTCCCCTTAAAAAGGAATATCATGTCCGGGATTCCGTCCTGTGTGGTTGCTCACATGAAATAAAAAAGGGGTTGATATCAACCCCTTAGAAGTGTATTTGATATGACAATCTATTCCAGAGATTCAATGGCTTTTGCCTGGTCCCAAATAGCCTGCCCTTCTTTCTGCCGGCCCTGAAGATAAATGACACGCCCCAACTTTTTTAAGTAATTTACATTCATGGGATTTTTATCCACCATTTGCTGATAGTAATATTCAGCGGTGGCATAGTCTTTTAATTCAGTGTATAGGTCGCCGACGGCTTCAAGGACAAGCATATCGTCAGGATTCATCGCCAGAACGGTTTCGAACTGATTTTTAGCCTTTTCATAATACTGATTGGCCAGTTCCGTTTCTTCCCGATCTTTTGCTTCAGAGGCCATTTTTACGTAGAGGTAGCCGAGATTGAAATAGTTATCTGAAATATCAGGATTTTCTTCCACGATTTGTTTAAATGTGGCTTCTGCCTCGTCGTAACGTTCTTCTTCAAGGAGGATTCGCGCATAGAGTTTGGCAGCGTCCTGCTTTCTTTCTGTTTCCATCTGGATGACATCTTTCAGCAAGGCCAGGGCTTCATCTTTCTCTCCCTTCTGAATCAGCTGGATTGCTTTATATTCTTTCAAAATCGGGGCTTTTTCGGATTTTTCGAGGCCTTCGTTGATATAAGCCATGCTCTTTTCCGAATCGTTTTCATAGATTTTTGCAATACGTGCCAACTGATAGTAAGCGCGTTCGTCGTCCGGTTTCAGATCTTTGGCATCTTTCAGAAAGCGAGTGGCTTCCTGGACGGCATTAACGGAATCTGTGGCTGATTTGTTCTGTAATGCCATGTAGTATTTTAAGCCCTCATTGTAGGACTTTTGCCAGTAATATTCCTTCAGTTGTTCAATATCTTCTTTGAACTGAGGTCCACGCTCCAGTGATTTATTCAGGTATTCCAGGGCCAGTCCATATTTTTCCTGGGGGCCGTATACATCCCTGGCCAGAAGATATGGCACTTCCGGATTGGTCGGTTCCCGTTCCATGGCCTTTAGGAAAAATTCTTCTGCTTTGGGAAGATTTTTCTGCTGGACATATAGTTTTGCAGATGTGAATTCCTGGGAAGAGCACCCGATAATCAGGGCTATGGCAACCAGAAAAAGCAAGATGTGAACTTTTGTAATTTTCATTATCTCTCCTTTTTAATATCCTTATAATTTATTTAATACACGGCCATAATCAAATAATTTGTCCATCAAATTTTCCTGAATCCCGGAGTCATCCGTTTTAATCCACACAGGTCATTTCCAGTAAATTGCGAACCCGGTGTTGTATAGATTCATTTGTTATTGAGACGAGCCTGTCCGTGGAAAAGGTTTCGACAAGAAATGAAGCCATTACTGTTCCGTGAACCATGGCGATTTTATAATCTTTCATGGATAATTGTCGGGTGTTCCGTGTAGACAGGTATCCCATAAAGCCGCCGGCGAAAGAATCTCCTGCGCCGGTAGGATCTACAACATTCTCAATAGGATAGGCAGGCATGATGAATAATTTATCCTTGTGAAATAGTATGGCACCGTTTTCGCCCCGTTTAACAATGAGAAATTGGGGGCCGGATTGAAGTGTTTTACGTGCCGCGGTGAGTATGCTGGATGTCCCGTTCAGCTGTCTGATCTCATCTTCATTGATGAACAGAATATCCATTTTTGAAATGACATCCAGAAGTGTGTCCCGGCTGATGTCGATCCAAAGGTTCATGGTGTCTAAAGCCGTGAGGGGATGATTTTCCATCTGGTGTAATACTTGCAGCTGCAATTCGGGGTGAATGTTTCCGAGAAAGAGAATGGGACTTTTCCTGTAAGCCGGAGGAAGAGACGGCTGAAAATTTTCAAAGACATTCAGTTCGGTATACAACGTGTCCCGTTTATTCAGATTGCTTTTATACCGGCCGCCCCAGCGAAAAGTCTTTCCTTCCTTTATTTCAAGCCCTTCCAGGTCGATCCCGTGTTTTTGAAGTAAATCCAGTGCGGACTTGGGAAAATCTGTCCCCGCCACACCGACAAGACAGGTTTTAGTATAGTGGGAGGAGGAAAGGCTGAAATAGGTGGAGGACCCCCCCAGGGCACTTTTCCGTCTGCCATGGGGTGTCTCCACACTGTCCAGAGCTATGGAGCCCACCACAACAATTTGTGCCATATCACATTTCCTTTTTCTTGAGTTGTTCCCGGACCCACATATTCAGTCCCCCCTGGAGGATCAATTCCTGGGCAGGAACACCCAGTCCGTCCATGGCAAACTGTTTATCGCGAATATGAATGAACCGGGATTTCCAATCCACAAGGATTTCCAGTTCCGTTTGGTGTGTCAGCTTGTCCTTGCCGAATTGCCGCAAAAGATAATGAATAAATTCGGGAGATTCTACGACGATAAACCCGTTGTTGATGGCGTTTCGCTTGTAAGTCTGGCTGAAGGATCCGGCAATGACCATTTGTATACCCAGGTATTTCAGGGCTGTAGCTGCCTGTTCACGACTGCTGCCTGTGCCGAAATTGAATCCGCCGGCCAGAATATCTCCCGGACGAACCAGGGAGCGGAAAGCGGAATCATAGTTTTCCATGGCCACAGATGCCTGTTGTTCCGGCGTCATGGCGTCATTGTATGTGTATTTCCCGGGATAAATACCGTCTGTATTCATATTGTCTGCCGGACAAAACAGGAGCTTCCCCCGGGTGACTTTGGGAAAGCCTTCAATGAGTTTGGAAGGAGCCTGTTCTGTGGCTTTAGCCAGAGGAATCCGTTTGGCGATGGGATTGAGAACTTTTTCCTCATTTAAATGACTGATGTAACCCTTTATAGCGGATTGAGCCACAACAGCCGGTGATGCCAGATAGGCCTTGGCCTCTTTTGATCCCATGCGTCCCTTGAAGTTTCGGTTTGTGGCGGAGATTCCCACTTCACCGTCTTCAAGAAGGCCCCGGCCCAGACCGATGCACGGACCGCATCCCGGTGGCAAAGTAATGGCTCCGGCATCCAGCAGGGTTTGCCAGTCACCTGCCGCTTCGCTTTTTTTCTGGACCTCAGCCGACGCTGCGGCAATATAGAATGAAACACCCGGCGCCACTTTCTTCCCTCTCACGATTTTTGCCGCTTCAGCCAAATCTTCATATCGGCTGTTAACACAGGAAAGCAGATAAGCTTTATTGATTTTTATTTTTTGTGTTTCGGCCCGGGTGGCGGATTGGTATGTTTTAACATGATGGGGACCGCTGACGACCGGTGTAACGGTATGTAGATCCAGGGTGATTTCCTGGACATAAACGGCGTCGGGGTCGGGGCGGAGCCTAAGCTTGGATAATTCCTTCAGGGTTGACCGGTTGATTCTGGGATGCTGTCCATTTCCGTCTATATCGGATGGAACACCGGGCAGCCCCTGCATCCGAAGTTCCTCCTCCCGGTTTTTCATCCATTCCAGCGTTTTGCTGTCAATGGGGAACAGCCCTGCCAGCGCCCCCCATTCCGTGGTCATGTTGGCAATAGCCAAACGGTCAGCAATAGGGAGAGTAAGAACACCTTCTCCTGAGAATTCCAGAGCATGGTTTAAAACCTCGTCATGATTGAAAATCCCGCATAAGGTTAATATAACATCCTTACCACTGACGCCCGGATTTAGTTTGCCTGTCAATAATACTTTGGTAACAGGCGGGATTTGCCACCAGGTTTTGCCAGTAGCCCAGAGAGCCGCTGCGTCAGTCCTTACGACCGGTGTCCCCAGACACCCCAGGCCGCCGTACATATTGGAATGGCTGTCTGATGCAACAACCAGAGTGCCGGGAAAAGCATATCCCTGCTCACACATAATCTGATGACCGATACCATATCCCGCAGGATAAAAATCCACCCCCATATCCCTGGCAAATTGTTCGATGGTCCGGTACTTTGACAGGTTTTTTTCAGATGTATCCTGAATATTATGATCAAGTGCAAAAACCGGCTGCCGTGGATCGGCTACTGAAAAGGCGCCGATTTCCCGGAATTTCGGGATGACAGCCCCGGTATTATCGTGGGTTAATACATGACGCGGCCGGATGCTGACATAGTCGCCGCTGTGAAGCATCCCCGTGGTGTCTGCCGCGTGTTTTTGTACTATCTTTTCAATAAGATTTTGTCCCATACCGAACTCCTGATTGACCTGGTTGGTTTCTGCTTAACCTTTCCCCGGAAAATCTATTAAAATTTGTGCGGAATGATAATTAAAATAGAGAAAAATTGAAGTAAGAAAGTATCGTGTCGGATTAATTTCCGGAATAATCAGGTAACATCGGTTGTGCTTCATTGCATTTAGAAATGAAGATACTTATATTTCCAAGCTGAAAACAAATGGAGAAACTATGAAGAAAAATGTATATCTTTTTGGAGCAGGTAAAGCGGAAGGCCGTGCCACAGACAAGAATCTGTTGGGTGGCAAAGGGGCTAATCTTGCGGAGATGAATCGCATTGGATTGCCGGTGCCGGCCGGTTTTACGATTACGGCGGATTACTGCAACCGCTGGAATGAGTTAGGGATAGAGAAAGCCATTGAAGAACTGAAGCCTGAGGTGGAAAAAGGGATTTCTCATATTGAAGAGGTTATGGGAGCCAGGTTCGGAGATAGTGAAAATCCCTTACTGGTATCTGTCCGTTCGGGAGCCCGGGTATCCATGCCCGGTATGATGGATACGGTATTGAATTTAGGTCTGAATGAAGATACGGTTGCCGGCCTGGCAAAGAAATCCGGAAATGGTCGGTTTGCCTGGGATTCTTATCGCCGTTTTATTCAGATGTATGGTGATGTCGTCATGGGTATGAAGCCGGAATCCAAGGAAGATGAAGATCCCTTTGAAGTCATTATTGAAAAGGTCAAGAAAGAAAAAGGGGTCGAACTGGATACGGAACTGACAACAGACGATTTGCAGGAACTGGTCGCCCGTTTTAAAAAAGCCGTGAAAGAAGTCACCGGAAACGAATTTCCAACGGATCCCTGGGAACAGCTGTGGGGAGCCATCGGGGCTGTTTTTGGAAGCTGGGATAATTCACGGGCAATTTATTACCGGAAAATGAATGGTATTCCCCATCATTGGGGTACTGCCGTCAATATACAGTCCATGGTATATGGTAACATGGGGGATAATTCTGCGACAGGTGTTGCCTTTACCCGCGATGCGGCTACCGGTGAAAACATTTTTAACGGGGAATACTTAGTGAATGCCCAGGGTGAAGATGTGGTTGCCGGAATCAGAACTCCTCAGCAAATTACGTTGGAAGGGTCACGCCGATGGGCTAAACTGCAGAATATTTCTGAAGAGGAAAGAAAAGAAAAATATCCGTCTCTGGAAGAAGTGATGCCTGAAGTATATAATCAGCTATTTGAAATTCAGAAAAAACTGGAAGAACATTATAAGGATATGCAGGATCTGGAGTTTACCATTCAGGAAGGCCGGCTTTGGTTATTGCAGACCCGGAATGGAAAACGGACCAGTGCAGCGGAGGTTCGTATTGCCATGGAACTCCTGGAAGAGGGGAAAATTGATGAGAAAACGGCGGTAACCCGGGTCGATGCAAACCGGCTGGATGAACTGCTTCACCCTGAATTTGACAAATCGGCTCTGGAAAAAGCCACACTCATCACCAAAGGATTGCCGGCTTCACCTGGCGCTGCAACAGGCCGGATTGTCTTTTTTGCAGATGATGCGGAAGCCTGGAAGGTCAAAGATGAAAAAGTCATTCTTGTCCGTATTGAGACATCACCTGAAGATTTGTCCGGTATGGATGCTGCAGAAGGAATTCTGACAGCCCGTGGCGGTATGACATCCCACGCGGCAGTTGTTGCCCGTGGCATGGGAAAATGTTGTGTTTCCGGTGCCGGCGGCATTCGTGTCAATTATAAAGAACGGAAAATGGTTGCTAATGGAAAAGAATACAAGGAAGGCAACTGGATTTCCCTGAACGGAACAACAGGAGAAGTTTACGAAGGCAAGGTAGAAACCATCGAGCCGAAAATGAGCGGTAATTTCGCAAAACTCATGGACCTTTGTGATAAATATACCAGCATGAAAGTCCGTACCAATGCTGATACCCCAAAAGATGCGAAAGTTGCCCGGGATTTCGGAGCTTCCGGAATCGGCCTTTGTCGGACCGAGCACATGTTTTTTGAAGGGGATCGGATCAAGGCTGTCCGTGAAATGATTCTGGCGGAAGATGAAATGGGCCGCCGGAAAGCCCTTGAGAAACTCCTTCCCATGCAGCGGGGTGATTTTGAAGGCATTTTTGAAGCCATGAACGGACTGCCGGTTACGGTACGCCTGCTGGATCCGCCGCTGCATGAATTTGTCCCCCAGGATGAGAAGTCTCAGGCGGAAATGGCTAAAGAACTGGGTATTTCTCCTGAAGAAGTATTCAATAAAGTGGAAGCCCTGCATGAAGTGAATCCCATGCTGGGACACCGGGGATGCCGTCTGGGCAATACCTATCCGGAAATTACGGAAATGCAGGCCCGGGCTATCATTGAAGCCGCATTGAATTGTAAGAAACGCGGCATAAAAGCCCTTCCTGAAATTATGGTTCCCCTGATTGGGACCAAGGATGAACTGAAAATGCAGGAAGAAATCATCCGGACCACTGCAGAAAAGGTGTTCGAAGAAAGAAATGATAAAGTGGATTACATGGTGGGTACCATGATTGAAATTCCCCGTGCGGCGTTGACGGCTGATGAAATCGCCGAAACTGCCGAGTTCTTTTCTTTCGGGACAAATGATCTGACCCAGATGACCTTTGGATACTCAAGGGATGATGTGGGTAAATTCCTGCCTGTCTATCTGGAGAAAAATCTCTTGGAATATGATCCTTTCCAGGTGCTGGATCAGACAGGTGTTGGACAGTTGGTTGAAATGGGGATCCAAAAGGGACGGAGTACACGTCCGGAACTGAAAGTTGGCATTTGTGGTGAACACGGGGGAGAACCCTCATCTGTCAAGTTCTGCCACAAAGTGGGCATGAACTATGTCAGCTGTTCACCTTTTCGGGTTCCAGTTGCCCGGCTGGCTGCCGCGCAGGCTGCCATCGAGGAAAACAAATAAACCAATCCTCAGCGATTGATAGATAAAAAAAGAGCCTTTGGTATCAAAGGCTCTTTTTTTATTCAGGAATTTATACAATAAAAATTTATTTAATTATAAAACACCCTCGGGGATAAAATAGTGACGAAAATCAATAAATGCAAAATAATATTATAAATCATATTATATATTTTATATAAGTATGCTTTTTACCGGAAAGCGGTTATGGGACAGGTGAGAAAAAAAGAACGGATGACAAATCAAGAGGTTTCATTGCTGATTAACCCAAAAACAGTTGATAATAATTTCTGCCTTTTCTCTTCACACACTCTCAACTTAAAACGCCAACCCCATTTTTTTCACTATTAACTTTCAACTCAACTAAGTTGTAATACGCCGGCCTTTTGCATATTTATCAGGCACAACGTGTTGAAGCATGCCGAATCCATAATCGGTAAATTCTCCCAGGCCAGCCTCATAGGCAAAACGTACCAGTTCCGGCGTTCCTCTGAGAACCAAGGGTGAAAAGAAACTTTTTACCTTGAGAAAACCAAGATCTTCGTATTTATGAATATTGATTAATTTGGTAATCTTGCTTTTTTTTCGGAGTACGTAATCCGGATCAAATTCTACCTTGAGAAAAGGTTTTTCCAGTGTTTTACCATAATAGGCCTCATACCGTCTGTGCATGGCCTGCGTGAGATAATAATTCATGTCGTAATCCATGGGGAGGATAAACATGAAGGCTTTTGATTTTTGTGGTCGGGTTATAGCGGCAGGAGAAAGGCAGGTAAAGTGGGGGACTTCTTCCAGTTCCGCTGTCTCTTCAAATTCTGTCCGTACAAGGGTAAAGCGGGTTGTTTGAATCTGAATGACTTCCCACTCTTTGAAGACTTTATCCAGGCAATTGATGAACTGGACATCCGGGGATGAAATAAAGAGGGTAGTTGGTTCTTCTCCCCCCATAATACGGTTTTCATTGATTTTCCGGTTGGGAATATGAAGTTGTGAAAAAGTATATGCGTCAAAGGATTGCCAGCGGCGTTCCCTGATAATGTTTTCATCACAATAGCGATGAAATGTCCGCGTCGCTAAACGAATCAAATGACGGACTTGTGTATTTACATTAATTGGAATACTATAATTCGGAACTTGCGGAGCTAATATGAGTCGTAAAAGCATCTACTCACCTTCCCAGATGGTTTGATAATACATGTTTTCTTCCTGATCCGCAATATTTTTATCTACCGTCAAGAAACATCGTGAAATTTAAGAAAATGTAAGTTGATTGCAAGGAAGAATTTATTGCTGCCTTTTTCCGTCTTTTAAATGCCCGGGATATCTTTTAAATTCGCGCCTGAAGGAGAGATGGCAGAGCCTGGTTGAATGCACCACACTCGAAATGTGGCGTCCGCTTCGGCGGACCGGGGGTTCGAATCCCTCTCTCTCCGCTCAGCAAGAAGTCCGGCATAATGTCTGTAACGTGGTAAGCGAATCCGGAATGATGATTGAATATGTTTGAATTCTCAGAAATATCAGCCGAAAACCGGGAGTATTTTTATCAGGAACTCTATCATTATGCCGAAACAATGATGTCGGGAGAAACGGATATTATTGCCCTGACTGCGAATATGTCATCCCTGATCTGGCATACTTTGCCGGATATTAATTGGGTTGGGTTCTATTTTTTTAAAAAAGGAGAATTGGTCCTCGGCCCTTTTCAGGGGAAGCCGGCCTGTGTACGGATTGCACCCGGCCAGGGCGTTTGCGGGATGGCTTTTTCTTCCCGTAAAACCCTTCGCGTGGATGATGTACATACCTTTCCCGGACATATTGCCTGTGATCCCGAATCTCATTCCGAAATCGTGATCCCTGTTCTGAATAATAATGATGTGATCGCCGTTTTGGATATTGATAGTCCTTTAATGAGCCGCTTTACTCAGGCAGATCAGATCGGACTTGAAAAGATTGTCCGATTGCTGGAAAAAAATATAAGTTATTCCTCACTATCATAGATATATCCATCGACACCTTCTTTTTCCGGTTCTACACCTAAACCCAGTACTATTCGATTTACAAAGTTAAAATATGCAATGACCAAAGCGGCATCTAATATTGAACGGTCATCAAACCCTGCATGTTTCATTTCAACGATACAATTTTCAACTTCTGTTGAATCAGGAGTCAATGTTAGCTTTTCAGCATATTGGCATAATAACAACTCAACAGATGATAATCCGGCATTTCGATAATTCTTATGAAAAGTCCTTAACTTCTTCTCCTCTTTCCAAAAATGTTTCAGCGCTTCAAGATGATGTTGCTGACAGTATTTACATCGGTTGGCCTTGGATACCACGACAGCTATCATTTCACGCTGTGAACGGGTTAGCGGAGATTTACCGAACATAACCGTCATGTAAAGATCCATGTGCCTGGTTATGCTTTCAGGATTCAAACTCTGAATTTTATGAATGTTTGCCAGCTTACCCCTTGTTTTCTCTAATTGTTGATAGATTTCTTTTAATGTCCCCTCAGCATCATCCGGCTCGATTATTTTGATGTATGCCATTTGTACTCCTTATTGCCGAAAAACTTGTAAATCTCTGATTATCAAATCACCCATCTCCCACATCTCTTTACGTATGAATAATTCTTTCATCATCACACTCCGTTTCAAATTGTACCGTGAGGTGGTCAATGTGGTATTCTTTTAAAATGCGTAACATTTTTTCACGGATTCGGGATGTTTTTGATAAAAGCCGGTCATCAATGATGGCTTCACAACTAAATGCCCGATGGGACTCTGAGATGTTCCAGATATGGACATGGTGAATATTAATGATTTCATCAATGGTTTCCAGCTTTTGTACAATCTGATTCAGATGCAGATCTTCCGGGGTTCCGTTCAGTAATATCCGTATGGTGGATTTGAGAACTTTCACGCTACTGAAAATCATGAAGATGGCGATAATCAATGTGACAGCCGGATCAATCCATGACCATTGCCATAGCCATGCGCCGATGGCGGCAATAATCACAGCGACAGAGCTCAGTGTGTCGTAAAAAAGATGTAAAAAAGCACTTCGGATATTCAGGCTGTGATTTTTATCCTTTTGTAAAAAAAAGATACTCAATGCGTTTCCGGCAAGTCCAATAAATGCAACGGGGAGCATAATGCTTAAGACAGGGATTTCCGGATTTTGAAAGCGCTCCCAGGCTTCACGGACCAGAAAAAAGGCAATGACGATCAGTATGGACATGTTGATAAAAGCAGAAAGGATTTCTGCCCTGTGATAACCAAAGGTAAAACGTGTGTTTGCCGGTTTTTTTGATAATGCCTGAGCGCCATAACTGATGCCGATAGCCAGGGTATCTTGCAGATTATGAACAGCATCGGATAAGAGGGCAAGACTGTTGGATAAGAATCCGCCAATGAATTCTGCCAGTGTAATTGCTGCATTCAGCAGGAATACAATCAGGATTTTACCCCGTGATGATACATGATGATGTGAATGGGAATGCACATGAACCTCATAGTGTTAAGTGAACTAATTTAGGAGGATTTGTTTGATTTTGTAAAGGATAGAAGCATTTGGATTTCATCAGCCCAAATCTCCGGGTTGACGGTTTCCAGTATCAGGGGGATGCCCCTGAACCGGTCATCCGACATGATAAATTTAAAGACAGTTAATCCCAGGGTTCCTTTTCCCAATGATTCATGACGGTCCTTTTTTTCACCCAATCCGGTTTTGGCATCATTAAAATGCATTCCCTTTAGTTTGGAAAATCCGATGAGGGTGTCGAATTCTTCAAAGACCATCCGGCAGGATTCTTCTGTTCTCAGATCATATCCTGCCGCAAAAGCATGACAGGTATCGATACAAATCCCTACCCGGTCCTTTTCTTTCACCTGATCCAGGATTTCAGCTAATTGCTCAAAGGAATAACCGATATTGCTTCCCTGACCGGCTGTATTTTCGAGGACAGCCATCACACCTTCAGTTTGGTTAAGGACCCAGTTGACAGATTCTGCAACCCGGGCAAGGCACGCTTTCTCTGATATTTTCCTTAAATGACTTCCCGGATGAAAATTCAGACGGTCCAATCCCAATTGTTCACACCGTTTCATCTCATCCAGAAAAGCTTCACGGCTTTTTTGGAGTCCGTCCGTTTCCGGATGACCCAAATTAATCAGATAACTGTCATGGGGAAGAATGCTTTCAGGAGGAAAATTCAGGGCTGCACAGGTTTCCTTGAAGGTGGTGATCTCATCTTTTTCAAGGGGTTTGGCGTGCCATTGTCGCTGATTTTTCGTAAAGAAGGCAAAGCCGGTAGCACCGATGTCTGCCGCGTTTTTGGGAGCATTTGACACACCCCCTGCTGCACTTACGTGGGCTCCGATGTAATAAGGTTTCATGCATTTCTCCTTTTACAGGAAAATATAAAAGCTAACCCCGGAATTAAAAAAAGAATTTCCAAAGCCATCGCATCGGAATTTTCTTAACTTATCCCGGACATGAAAGGATGAGGAGACCGATGGAAGAAATAATGGAAAAATTGGTGCGGTTTAACAGCAAAGCTCTGGATGAGATTTTGGGCAAACCTTTTAAAGTACTGGATGACGGCTTTGTGCGGGTTGTGGATTATATGGGTACTGATAGCAGTATTGTCCAGGCGGCCAGAGTCTCATATGGAAAGGGGACGAAAAAGGTCAGCCGGGACCGGGAACTCATTCGGTATCTGCTCCGACACCAGCACACGAGTCCCTTTGAAATGTGCTCAATCAAACTTCATGTTCGCGTGCCCATGGATTGCTGGCGCCAGTGGATACGCCACCGAACGGCCAGTGTCAATGAATATTCCACCCGCTATTCCATTGCTATCAATGCAGCTCAGAAAACAGCTCCTGATGCCTGGCGCGGTCAGTCTGCCGTAAACCATCAGGGGAGTGCCGGACTCATTGATCCGGAGATCGGGCGGGAATTCAGCCAACAGGAATCGGAATTACACCAGTTAGCACGCCAAGTCTATTCAAAACGCCTGGAGGCGGGTGTTGCCCGTGAACAGGCACGAAAGGACTTACCCCTCTGTACCTATACGGAGGCATACTGGAAGATTGACCTCCACAATCTCCTCCATTTTCTCAAACTCCGGATGGAGAGCAATGCTCAAAAAGAAATCCGGGACTATGCTCTGACGATAGGCCATGAAATTGTAAGCCGCTGGGTCCCGGTAACTTGGGAAGCATTCAATGATTATGTGATGAAGTCCATACAATTTTCACGCCTTGAACGGGAAATCCTGGCATGTCTGCTCAGGGGGCTCCCGGAAGCTGCCCTTGAAAAGGCGGAATCTTTTGGCTGGTTGGTGCGGGATGCACAGGGAATCCTGAAAAAAAAACAGGAACGCTACGAATTTGAAGAAAAGATGCGGACCATGAATATCACTCTCCCCTGGGAAAAAAATTCTATCTAAAAAATATCCGAAGTTATGAGTAGTGATTTTAACTGTCTATGTATTTCCCAAAGGAAATTCTATCGTCACATGAATCCCTTTATCACCGGGCAATATCATTCATGATGTTTACAAAAATCTCCTGAGGATTCTTTGAATCATCCAGAAAAACCTTGGGTGGATTTTCATAGATGCCGACACGAACTTCACGGCCGGATAACATATCCGGCAAAAGGCAGAAAAGTATAAATAGCAACAAGACTATAATTCGGAGCATATAGCGGGGAAGGCGAACAGAAAGCAGAAAAAGTTTTCTTGCCATGACAGACTCCGCTTTGTGATTCTTACTCTTTCTGAGGAAATGTGATGGTAAATACCGTCCCCCGGGATTTTTTCGATTCAACCTGAAGGGTTCCTTTGATTTGTTCTGTTAATAATTGAACCAGATGACAACCCAGGGACTCACTTTTCTGAGGATCAAAACCTTTTGGTAAACCGACCCCGTTGTCTTTTACTTTTATCTGGACAGTTTCGGTATCTGGTGAGAAGACTTTCAGATGGATTTCGCCTGTATCCCTTCCCCGAAAAGCGTATTTCAGGGCATTTGATATTAATTCATTGAGGATGAGTCCACAGGGGACGGCTGTGTTGATGCTTAAGGCAATATTTTCCACATCGCTTTTTACCTTGATTTGGGGTCCGTGGGCATAGGTAGAGACTAACTGATTGGCCAGGCTGGCCAGATAGGATTTCATATTCACTGCTTCAATATTTTTCGTGTCATACAGCTTTTTATGGACCAGTGCCATGGCCAGAACCCGGTCGCTGCTCTTTTTAAAGGCTTCGATAGCATCTTCTTTTGTCTTGATTTTTCGTGCCTGAAGTTTTAAAAGACTTGAAATCACATTTAGGTTGTTTTTTACCCGGTGATGAATTTCCTGCAGAAGGATTTCCTTTTCCTGCAGGTTTTTCAGGATTTGTTGTTCGTAAGTCCTTCGTTTTTCTTCCAGTTCGATTTTATACAGGGCAAATCCGATGTCTTCGGCCACTTCAGTAAAGAAGATCTGTTCCTCTTCCAGTTCAGCAAATGCCGAAGGCACCCCCATTGTTATTACGCCGTAAAGTTTGTCCTGATAGCTCAAAGGAGCTGAATAAACAGCATAGTTCGGGTCTTTATCAGAAAATTTACACTGGTTGCAGACGCTTTCTAAACCATGGTATATGTGAAATGAACGTGATTCAATGATATCTGTAATGCAGGCCGGCAGGGTGTTATCGTTTAGGTTATTAAAAGACTCTTTAAACCCACAAGTGCCTTTGCCGGAAATTTTTGTAATGTGAAAATTATTTTCGTTGTCAATTAATATAATCCAGGCATACTGATAGCCGAGAGTTTCCGTCAGATTCACGCAGACTTTTTCAACCAGTGTGTTTCTATCCGTTTCTTTTATAATCAGCTGATTTACATTTCGTTTGCCCATCAAAACTTTCTTAGCATGTGTTTCCCGTGCCTGTGCCCGCTTCCATTCATACCAGAGACCGATGGTATTGGCTACATTGTTAATCAGATCCTGTTCTTCCGGGATGATAAAGGGTTTGTTTTCAGTGTAAAAAACAACCAGGCGCCCCAATACCTCATCCCGGGCCCTGATGAATGCCTGTAAATTTTTATTTGCAACTGTATTGGCCGATCCGTTGCGGTAAATGCGTCCTTCCAGTTCAATGACCGGAAAAACCGAACCGGGAAATTGCATGGCTGTTTTTACATGACGGATTACACGCTCGCAAAAGTCTTTCTCAGGGAGATTCTGCAGTGTTTCCTTGCGAACCGATGAAATACAGGCCAGTTCTTTCAGTCTATTCTTTAACTTATTCTCAATTTTCTTTTTGTCGGTGACATCTCTTGCCACACCATACAGGACTTTTTCTTCCGGATAGGGATATGAGTTCCAGGCAAGCCATTTAATGGTCCCGTCTTTGCATAAATACCGGTTTTCAAATTGGCGAATTTCCTGCCCGTTTATCAGCACTGACTGGAATTTCTCCGTCGAATCTCTGTCCTCGGGATGAATAAATTCAATCCAGGGTCTGGATAGCAGTTCTTCCTTACTCCAACCCAACACATGCGTCCAGGAAGGATTCAGCACTTTAAAATATCCGTCAAATCCTGCAATGAACAACATATCCAAAGCATGGTTGAAAATACGATCACTGTTTCGAATCTGTTCCTCGGCTTGTTTACGTTCCGTGATGTCCCGCGTAATGCCTTGAATACCCATGGGATTTCCCTGATCATCCAAAAGCAGAGTGGTGCCGATTTCCACGGGCAGAGGTTTTGTATCTTTGCGAATAAATTCCGTCTCGAATGTTTGACCTTCATTTTCCGGCAGGGATTCCAGAGCTTTTTGAAAGATTTCGGCAAGTTTTTCAAAATGGCCTTTAGTACAGAATTCCCGGATATTTCTGCCTGTCATGTCCTCTGGTTCATATCCCAGCATCTTTTTAACTGCCGGACTCACATATTTGAAATTGTAATTCATATCCATCAACCAAATCATATCTGTGGAATTATCCGTCAGCAAGCGGTACTTTTCTTCCCGTTCCCGGAGTTCCAGGGTTCGTTGATCCACCAGTTTAACCAAGCGGTTTTCCCTGTTTCTCAAATAGGCGATGAAGAGTGTCAAAAACAGCGTGATAATCAGACCGGTAATGAAAGTAAGGCGGGTTGTTCCCAGGGGAAAAGTACTATAAAAAGCCGGGGTAGGATGAGTGACCAGTGCCAGGGAACGCCCGAACATGAACAGGGGGTAACTGCTGAAATGCCGAAATCCGCGAAGTGTTTCCTTTTTCACAAACGGGGGATACGGAGTCCGTTTATCCGGCATATACGATGTGATAATCCGTTGGCCCTCTTTATCTTCCAAATCCACAAGATGGATGCAGATTAATGAATCAACGTCCAATGAATAGGTCGGGATGCTGAGATGTAAAATACTGGAAAGGTTAAGGGCTGTGAGAGCAATGCCTGTGAGATCACAGAAGAAGGGACTTTTGTATTCTTTATGGGCATGTCTGAATGCCGGTTTCATAATATATAGTGTTTCCGAAGTAATGTTTTCTTTATAATTCGGAATAGCTCCTGTGGCTGTTATCATTTTTGTAATTAGCAGCTCATCCAGTACTTCCTTAAGAAAAGGGTCCGAAGAAATATCAAATCCGATCAGCGCTTCGTGGGGTGTAAAAGGGGCTATTTGTCGAACAGGAAAATAATAATTCCGGGGAGCAACCGGAATGGAAGATCCGTCATGAGTCCGCTCCCAGACTTTGAATGGCCTCTTTTTTTCCTTCCCAATTTGATATTCATAGGATTTGAGTGAGGGTTGGTCAATATAATCCACCCAACTATAAAACCGGACATGTGAAGTATTGAATAGGTGTTTGGCAAACTGGCGAAATTCTTCGTCGTTCACATAATTACTGTTTTCCTGGAAATTCACAAGGCTGTTCAGATGATTTCGGATCGTTTCAAATGAGCGGTTTACATCCCTTGTAATGGAAGAACTCAATTGCCTGTAAATTTCGTTTTGTTTCGAACACTCATAATTATAAAACATAAATGTGATGGTCATTGTTAACAAAATGCCCAGAACGAACGTAATGATAATTTCAAGATACTGCAGGAGCGATTCCTGGCGTTTGCGCCAGAAGAGGTTGATGATGATGCCACCCAGAAAGATAAGACCGATCACGATGGACATCATCAAAACCCTATTATTGGTATCGTATAAAATATCTATCCCTATAAGCATGATGAGGGAGTCTGTCTTCGTATTGTGAATAGGAGACAATGCCGTAAGTATCTGATTTCCCGAATTCTTCAGGGGACCAAGGACAACGGTTTCTCCTTGGTAAAGCCGTATGCGATTCTTCGGGTTCAGTTTTTTTTCGGTAAGAAAATGTGATAATTCCTTGGATGAAAAGGGTCCGGGAATAGTGTTGGGACCCATTTTTAATGTGTTGTTTGTTAAGGCGAGTGTATAAATACCGCGGTGATCAATTAATTGTCCGTAATGTTTTAATTGGTTTTCCACACGGTGGTAAGCAAAAGATGCGCTGTCAGACAATGTAAAATTCAGTTCTTTAATGAGTTGTTTATCCAAGGAATTCGCCAGTCCCTGAACCTGATGTGTGAGTTTTTGCCGTATATAATTATCTGTGATACGCCCCTGCCATAAAGTGCCAAAGATACCAACACCAACTACAATGAAAAGGATGACAACAGAAAAAAGGATAATTTTGCATTCTTTCCAATGCTTCTGAAAATTGAACCGCGTCATAGCTCTAACCGTATGGGCATATTTAGAACATAAAGATATTAAATCGATATCCTTCCAATGGATCCTGCATGATGTCAGAGAATGAAGCGTCATTGATATAGCTTATTCCTTTTATGCAATTTAGAAAGGCGCAAATACGGAACCAAATAAATTGTGATGTTGTTTCCCCGGGATATCGTGAAATAAAGAGTTATCAAATCTTGACTTCAGAGATAAAAAAGTTTAATCTTATTTATTCATTATCAATCAGCAGATGGAGGGAATCATGCGGTTGAAACATAAGCTTGTATGGATTGTTTTTGTTTTAGTGATTGCAGTGGCCGTGAGTGGAATTCTTTACCTGAACCGGCTAAAAAAACAGGCCTTGCCCCGCTTAGAGGGTGAATTAGTTCTCGCGGGTCTGGAGAATCCTGTTACGGTATACCGGGATGAATGGGGTGTTCCTACATTGGAAGCCCAATGTGAGGACGATTTGTACCGGGCTGTTGGGTATGTGATGGCATCGGATCGTTTATGGCAGATGGATTTGCTTCGGAGGGTGACTCAGGGACGGTTGTCTGAAATATTCGGAAAGGATTTTGTAGAGACCGATCTGTTGATGCGGACCCTCAGGATGACAGAAAAGAGCCTGAAAATTCTTGAAAGCACAAAAAACCCCGATATTCTGACAGCTCTGGAGTCCTTCTCTGCCGGGGTGAATGCCTATATAGAAACCCACCGGGATAAACTCCCGCCGGAATTTGTTATCCTGGGATATAAACCGGAACCCTGGGAGCCGGTCCATTCCGCCAATCTCATCGGGTATATGGCCTGGGATTTGACCATGCCTTATTCCTCAGAAATTATCCTGTATAAAATCGGCCGGAAACTGGGACATGATTATTACCGTGAGTTGATCCCGGATATCACTGCTCAATATTCGGTTGTCCATGAAGAGCTTTCCGGTGCTGATTTGCCGGATATAGGTGCTGTGCTTCAGGATGCCACTCAAAAACTTGACCGCTTGGGCGTGGTTGTTTTTCACGGAAGTAACAATTGGGTTGTCGGACCGGATAGAAGTGAAACCGGTGCTCCCCTTTTTGCCAATGACATGCACTTGGGGCTGTCCTCGCCCGGTATCTGGTATCCCATGCACCAGTATGTTTCGGATGGTCTTCATGTCAGCGGTGTTGTTCTGCCGGGACAGCCTTTTGTGATTGCCGGACACAATGAACGCGTTGCCTGGGGAATGACCAATGTGATGGTGGATGACATGGATTTTTATCTGGAAAAAGTCTCGGATGAAAATCCGGAGTTTTATGAGTTCAAGGGAGAATGGAAGGCTTTTGAAATCCAAAAGGAAAAAATTCCCGTCAAAGGTGAAAAACCAATTGAAATGTCGATTCTCTTTACACATCACGGGCCTGTCATCAGTGATTTCAAAAGGACAGGTGATGATGTAATTACCATGAAGTGGCTTGGATATGACTTAAGCCGGGAGCTGGAAGGTGTGTATGCCTTGAACAGGGCGGACGACTGGAATGATTTTCGGGAAGCGGCAAGGGGGTTTGTTTCCGTCAGCCAGAATATTGCTTATGCCGACGTTGACGGAAATATTGGCCTTCAGACCTGTGCAGGCATTCCGATCCGGAAAAAGGGTGACGGACTCATGGTGGTGCCGGGGTGGACCGGCGAATATGAATGGGAAGGCATTGTTCCCTTTGAAGAACGGCCATACAGTTTTAATCCTTCAACCGGGACTATTTCATCAGCAAATAATAAAACGACAGATGAAGCATATCCCCATCATATCAGTTATTGGTATGCCCTTCATTACAGGATAGACAGAATCCGGGAGATGCTGAACAGCAAAGATAAACTTTCAACCCGGGATTTTATGCGTATGCACACAGATTACCAATCTGTTATGGTACGGGATTACCTGCCCGGATTATTGAAGGTTGTCCATGCCCACCGGGGAGAGTTAACACCTTCAGAGACCGGTGCCCTGAACCTTTTACGGACCTGGTCCGGGTCAATGGAAGCCTCCGAAGCAGCCCCGGCTGTTTTTGATCATTTCTATGTTACCCTGGTCCGGAATTTGTTCCTGGACGAAATGGGAGATTCATTGTTTACGGAATATTCACGGAGCTCTTACCTTTCACGCTATGCCGCAGATAAAATTTGGGAAAATCATGGTGGAATCTGGGTGGATGATATTAAAACAAAAGGGACGAAGGAAACTTTGGAGGATATAATCTGGATGACATTTCAGGATGTCGTGGCCGACCTGGAAGATAAACTGGGAAACGATCCACAATCCTGGGAGTGGGGGGATTTACATACTCTGGCCCTCAGCCATCCCCTGGGATCGGTGAAAATGCTGGACAGGGTTTTTCATTTGAATGGGGAGTCTTATCCGGTACCGGGCAGTTTTCATACGGTGTGTCCCTTTGCCTACAGCCTTGCAAATCCTTATAGCGTGAATCACGGTGCTTCACAGCGCCATATTTACAATCTTGCTGATTGGGATAAAAGTTATGTCATTCTCCCTACGGGAAGCTCGGGAAATCCTGCCAGTCCTTTTTATCTGAATCAGACTGAAATGTACCTGAAGGGTGATTACAGGAAGGATTTCTTTACCATGAACAAAGTGAAGGAATCTGCAAAATATATACTGACTTTCACGAACAGCCGATAATATAAGTCCTGACAGAGTATGGTTTTTTTGGGTTGATTTACTGTTTAAATATGTTGAATTAAATCACTTGCTTAATATATGAAAATTCCTATTCTGAATGACCCCCGGGGATAAAATACGCTGTCACCGAAACGAAAGCAAGGTTATATTATAATTAATATATCACCCCATTTTGATAAATAAATTTCCCTGGTTCAATCCCGGTTATCGAACAGGACGCCGCAGGCGGATGTATCGAGGTGCAACCTTAACCTGCGGTTTTTATTTCCCTGCAAAATCCACATTTTCAAACACCAGTGTGGGCATCCGGAAACTGGAGAAAAGATACGGGTCGTTTCCTGCGGCATGGAGTGATTTGATCAGATCCGGATAATTCCCGGAAATGTTCATTTCAGTAACAGGACGGACCAATTTTCCGTTCCGGATTTCGTGTCCCATAACACCATAACTGAAATCGCCGGTGCTAGAGTTTGAATTTCCCCCGATAAACTGGGTTACGTAAATCCCTTCCGGTACGGTTTTAATCAGTTCTTCAGGGGATAATTTACCGGGACTGAGGATCAGATTGGAAAAGCTTCCCGATGTGGAATTCATCCCCAATTTGTTCCCATAATAAGAATCAATGAAATAGTTTTTCAGGGTCCCTTTTTCAAATATAATTCTTTTTTGTGCCTGGATGCCCTCTTCATCAAAATAGCGGCTTCCAAGTGCCCGGGGAATGAAGGGATCATTCAGAAGGGTAAACAGATCTGAACCAATCTGTCGGTTCATCATGCCGTCGAGAAAGGAGCGTTTCTGGAACAAGGATCTTCCGGTTAAAGCTCTGATTACGGGATACAGCAAGCGGGGGACAGCTGTATTTTCCACAACCATGGTCTTTTTACCGGAATCAATTTTTATGGCACCCAGTTTTTGTTCTACACGCTTAACCGCTTCAGCGGCGACGGTTTCCGGTTCCCACAAATCCTCAAAATGACGGGCATTGATCGATTTCCAATCCTCCGGTTTTCGCCCTCCCGGTTCATCCATACTAACTTCCACACTCATGCCCACGTAGGTTCTTTCCACCTTGCCCGAGAAACCGTTGGATGCCCTTCCATAGATATGGCTATGGCCGTTCCAGAATTCACCTGTTACGGATATCAATTGTTTGTTTTTTGCATAGGCACTTTGAACAAGACGGTTCAGAATACTCTTTTTCTGCTTAATGGACATAAAGGAAAGATTTTGATCCACCAAATCCAGATTCACCTGTGGCCTCGATGCTGGGTACAGTGACGGATCCGGCAGTTTACGCTCCTCATCCTTTTCAAGATAAGAGGTCATGGAAACAGCTTTGTCCAGAAAAGATTCAAGACGGTCCGGATTCAGATCGTTGGTGGAATGGTATGAGTACCGATTATCTTTGAAAATTTCCACATGGAGTGAGGACTGGATGGATTCTTCCATTTTTTCAATGGAATTATCCCGCTGGTTTATACTGAATCCCGAATTTATACTGAGTACTGAACGGATAGCATCAGCCCCGATCTTGAGAGCTTTTTGCTCTATCCATTTTAACACATTTTCATAATCTTTTTGTTTTTGCATGATAGACCTCAAATGTTTTTACCACCCACGGTTATGGAAGAAACCTTGCAGGTTGGGATACCCTGGGATACGGGGACCGATTGGCCGCCTTTTCCGCAAGTCCAGCCGCCTTCTGCCAGTTTCAGATCATTGGCCACCATGGTGATTTTACTCAGAACATCCGGGCCGTTGCCGATAATGTTAATATCTTTCACAGGCTGAGTCAGTTTTCCGTTTTCAATCATATACCCGGATTTTACATAGAAGGTGAAATCTCCGGCACCAATATGAACCTCACCGTTCAGGAACTGATCTGCATAAATACCCCGGGTTGTGTTTTGGATGATTTCTTCAAAAGTGTGTGGACCGTTGAGCATATAGGTGTTGCGCATCCGGGGTTGGGGCGGAAATTTAAAGGATTCCCGGCGACCGTTCCCGGTGGGCTTAAGCCCGTAATATTTGGCGCTGATCCTGTCATGCATGTAGGAACGAAGAATCCCGTTTTCCACAAGGTGTGTTTTTTGACCGGGAATCCCTTCGTCGTCCACATTGATGGAGCCCCGGATGTTGAGGTTGGTTCCGTCATCTACAATGGAAACAATGGGTTCGGCAACTTTCTTATTCATCCGGTCTGAAAAAATGGAGATCCCTTTCCGGTTGAAATCAGCTTCCATACCATGACCGATGGCTTCGTGAAGAAGTATCCCTGCACTGCCGGCGGCAAGAACAACGGGCATTTCTCCGGCAGGTGCCGGTACGGCATCGAAAAGGGCAATAGTGCGTTTGACGGCTTCACGGGCCAGATACATCAATTTGTCTCGGGTGTACCAATTGATATCCTGCCGGGCTGAAAGGTTAAAACCGTTGTTTTCACGGCGACCTTTCTCTTCTGCCACACAAAAGGCATTAAAACGGGTCATGGGCTGATAGTCCCCCGCAAGGACCCCCTCTGATGTGGCAATGAGAATCAGGCGTTCATTATCCGAAAAATTTAATTGTGTTGCCTGGATCCGGGAATCCCTTTTTAACATTTCATTATTTACGAATCTCAGCATCTGAATCCGCTTCTTAATAGATACATTTTCCCAGCGGGTGATGATTGGGTAATAATGGGGAAGTTCTCTCTCTTTCAGGATTTTGACGTCTTTTTGTCCAGGACTTCCGGCAATTTTGGCCGCAGTCCGCGCCACACTCTGCATCTTTTCCGGTGTAATCTCTTCCGTAAAAGAATATCCGGTCTTTTCCCCTTTTAAAACCCGGACACCCATCCCGAGAGAGGACTCGATGTATGCCCGGTTTACGGTGTCATTTTCCATCACCACCGAATTCCCCGTTGAGTATTCAAAAAAGAGATCTGCATAATCTCCTCCCTCAGACAGGGCTGTTTCAAGTATTTTGCGGATGATCTCTTCGTCTACTCCAAAAAAGGAAAAATATTCCCCCAGATTTTTTGGTGCTGCACTGCCGGGACGCTTCAGACAATTAGTAAGCGTCAGGGGCATTCCGGCAAGAATAACGCCTGCCGTTCCGGCTTTGATAAAATCCCGACGGGTCATTTTTTTCATAGATCCTCCCGTTTAAACAGATAAGGTTAAATATAGTTTACCTGTAAAGGGCTTCCAAGCTCATTTTTTTTGTAAAAAAGGAAAAAACTTTCCCGAAAGTGCATAAATAAAGGATTTTCTCTTGACATATATTAAAATTATCACAATATTAATTCTAAATTATGTGGGAAACATCAAAACAAACAAACTAAACAAAGGAGACCCCAGATGAGTTTAAGTAAAGCTGATCTCGTAAGCAAAATTGCTGCTGATGCCGGTATCACCAAAGACCAGGCCGGAAAAGCTCTGAACAGTTTTCTCGGAGCTGTCGAGGATGCATTGAAAGCCGGTGACAAACTGACACTGGTAGGTTTTGGAACTTTTTATGTGGCTGAACGCAGCGCCCGGATCGGTGTCAATCCCGCAACCGGTGAAAAGATTAATATTGCTGCTTCCAAAGCACCAAAATTCAAAGCCGGAAAAGCTCTGAAAGAAGCTGTCAAATAAGCTCTTTCAACATTTTTCAAATTAAACCCCGTCTCTCATCTGGCGGGGTTTTTTTCTTATTGATGAACCCACCGGCCTGTTTCATCGTCCGGAAGGCGGATTCCATTTGCCGGATGGATTGGATTGAAACCTCATGCCGCAACCCTCGTTAACAGATGTAATGGAAATGTGTCCTGCATACGGAGATGTCTTGACTAAGACACTGAATTTCAATATTCTCAACTAATAGTTTGGAGAAGCGCATGTCCGCTAAACGTCTGATGATTCTTGCCTTTATAATCATCTGGTCTTTTCCCCTCCGGGCTCAGTTCGGGAAAAACAAGGTCCAGTATGATACGTTTGACTGGAAATATATTCAAAGCAATCACTTCGATATTTATTATCATGATGATAACTATAAGATTGCCGAGTCTGCCGCCCGGGAGGCAGAACAGGCCTATACCAGCATACGCAATCTGTTGAACTGGCCTCTGCAAAAGCGTTATGCAATTATTTTATATAACAGCCACAAAGCTTTTCAACAGACAAATACCTATTCAGGAGATGTTTCCGAAGGTACCGGAGGTTTTACGGAGTTGTTTAAAAACCGTATCGTTCTGCCTTTTGAGGGAAGTTACAGGGACTTCCGCCATGTGATTCATCATGAAATGGTCCATGCGGTTATGAATGATATGTATTTCGGCGGATCTATCCAATCGATCATTTCCGGTGCCGTAACCCTTGATCTTCCCCTGTGGCTGGCCGAGGGGACGGCCGAATATGAATCCCTCCGTTGGGATACACAGGCGGATATGTTTATGCGCGATTTTGCCTTTAACGGGCAGTTTCCACCCATGTGGGCTCTGGACGGGTATTATGCCTACAAGGGCGGTCAGTCCATCATACGCTTTATTCACGAAACCTATGGGATGGAAAAACTGACCGACTTCTACGGCTCCCTTAAAGCCACTCACAGCGTCCCCCGTAGTATCAAGCGCATTTTTAATATGTCCGAAGAGGATTTTACCGCTGAATGGCATAAATATATCCAAAAAACCTACTGGCCGGATATTGATTTTGCCGAAGATATTTTGAATATCAGTGTCCGGCTGACCGATCACAATGAACTTGGGAACTATCAGAATATCGCACCGGCCCTGAGTCCGGATGGATCCAGAATTGCCTTTCTCAGCGACCGGAATGGCTATGCGGATATTTTTACCATGCGTGCTGAGGATGGGAAGGATGTTAAGAAAATTGTTTCAGGTCAGCGGAAAGCAAAGCTTGAAGAACTCAAATGGCTTTCTCCGGGTATCAGCTGGTCTCCCGATTCTAAAAAGATCGTCTTTGCCGCAAAAAGCGGTCCTTCCGACGCTCTTGTGGTGGTGGATGTAAAAACTAAAAAACAAACCTTTTATCCTATAGAAGAACTGAACGGAATCTATTCAACGGATTGGCATCCCCGGGAAAATATTATTGTCTTTTCCGGAAACAACGGTTGCCAAAATGATATTTATACCTATCATCTGGATACCAAAACCCTCACGAATCTCACCCGCGATCATACCAGCTCCGTGAATCCTATATGGGCACCGGATGGCAAATCCATCCTTTATATTAACGAAAAACGCCGCAGCCTGCCCCTTCAGTCTTTCCGCCATCCCTACCAGAATGATGTCTGGCGCATTACTTATCCCGAAGGGGTCAAAGAAGCCGTGACACAGACAGACTGGGATGAAGATTATGCCATTTGTGCCCCTGATGGGAAAACGATTATTTACACGTCCGACGAGAACGGGATTTTTAATGTGTGGATTAAACCGGAAACCGCCGAACCCTATGCCGTGACAAATATTTTAGGCGGTGTTTTTCACCTGGATATCTCACGGGACGGCGGTACCATGGTTTTAACGGCTTTTCAAAACGGCGGATGGGATATCTACCGGATTAACGAGCCTCTGTCTTTATTCCCCAGGGACCTGAATATAACTGAATTCAGAAAACATCATTATACCATTGAAACCACCGAACCCCTGGCCTACAAATCTGCCCCGGATCAGTCGGTATCCGTTAAAAAGACCATGCCGGCAACAGTCAGTGATATGGAAAAACCGGAAAGACAGGGTGAATACAGCAAATTTATCTTTATTCCCCACCACAGACAGGATGCCTTTACAAAAGGGGATTCCGTTGCTCTGGATTCAGCACTCATCTTAACCGAAACGGGCGATTACAAAGTCCATGAGTATAAAACCCGATTCTCCCTGGATCTTGTGGATAGCCAGGTGGGATATTCCACTTTTTACGGAATCCAGGGACAAACGGTATTCCTTTTCAGTGATATGATGGGCGACCATCAGATAGGTATCGGGACAGAATTATATATCGATTTGAAAAATAGTGACTACTCCATCAGTTATGCATATCTGAAAAACAGACTCAATTTCGCCGCCACATATTATAATGATTCCAATCACTACTATACCTACTATCTTACGGACTACGGGTATGCTATCCGTTTCACCCGGTACCGTAATTACGGATTGATGGCAGGGATATCCTATCCCTTCGACCGCTACAGGCGTCTTGAATATACACAGACCTTGTCAACAATCAGTCGTGAAGTGATGGACATATATGAATCTTACGAGGATTTTGACCACTCCTTCCGAAGCACCGTTTCCACACTCGCCTATGTGAAAGACAATGTCCTCTGGTCTTATACGGCCCCCATGGACGGGACCCGCTGGCGGGTACAGTTTGATTTTTCTCCCAATATCAATACGGATACACCGGCCTTCAACACCCTCTCTCTGGATTTCAGGAAATACTGGAAATTCAATTTTGATTATCACATTGGTTTCCGCCTGACCAGTGGGTACTCCTGGGGACGAAATCCCCAAACATTTCTCATCGGAGGTGTGGATAATTGGCTCAACTACCGCTATAACACGAATGCTCCCATCTTTGGCACATCGTCAAGAAATTTCAGTGACGATATGACCCTTTATTACTTTTCCCGTTTTGTCACTCCTGTCCGGGGAACGCCCTATTTTGCCAAATACGGAGACAAATTCACGGTGGTCAATGCCGAACTCCGCTTCCCCTTCCTGGAATATGCAAAATTCCGCTTTCCCTTACCGTTGAATCTCTGGCAAATCAGGGGTGTGCTTTTTATGGATGCGGGAACAGCCTGGTATGATGATTTAACCCTGATTCAGAATCCGGATTTGTGGCCTTTTAACAATAAGTTTCAGGATCTCATTGCATCAACGGGAACGGGAATTCGTATTTACCTTGGTTATTTCCTGCTGCGCGTCGATATGGCCTGGGAATACGACGGCAATGGCTTTTCCAAACCCCGCTACCTCTTTTCTCTGGGAGGGGATTTCTAAATGGCTGACTATACCGGAGACCGGCTTTTATGAGAATTCCAAAACTCTATGTTTACATTTTTAAAGAGCATCAGGGCCCCTTTTTTGCTGCCATTTTCGTGCTTGCTTTTCTTTTTATTTCCAATCTGCTCATGACAAGTCTGGATAAGTTGCTGGGTAAAAACCTGGGTTTTGTAGCCGTAGAATATATCATACTGAATCTGGCATGGATTTTGGCGATGGCCGTTCCCATGGCGGTGCTCATTTCAACCCTCATGGCTTACGGCCGGCTGGGAGAAGATAACGAAATTACGGCCATGCGGGCTTCGGGAATCAGTTTTACATCGATTATCCGGCCATCTCTTCTCTTTGCCTTTATTGTGATGTTGGGACTTCTGTACTTCAACAATTATATCCTGCCGGATGCCAACCACCGGGCCAGACTTTTAAAAAGGGCTATCTATCAAAAACATCCCGACCTGAATATCAATGCCGGATATTTCCTGTATGATATTCCCGATTACACCCTCTTCATCCGGCAGAAAGAAGGAAATAACTTAAAGGATTTGCTCATTTACCACACGTCTCCCGAGGGGCAGCACATTACTGTCTGGGCTCATACCGGAAACTTATCCACCAGGGGTACACGGGTGATCCTGGATTTGCAGGATGGTGAAATTCATGAGTATCCCGCTGAAAAAGATGAGGAATACCGGATACTCCATTTTGAAAAGCATCGCATCACCATTCCTGTGGATGAAATGTCTCTCCAGAGAAAAGAGTCGAATCACCGGGGGGACCGGGAGATGGATATTGCGGATATGCTGGCCATTGTCCATGATTATCGTGAGCGCCAGGAAAGTATCCGAAACAGGATTAAATCGGATATGGCCCGCTGGGATGCAGATACAACAGTCTTTGATGTGAACAGGTTTGATGCCCATCTGAACAATCTGGTAACCTCTTTCGAGAGGGATTCCATCGCAAACAATCCTCGGAAAGCCAGGAATTATAAACAGCAAATCAGGACATTGAAAGCCCGACAGAAACGCCTGGATACGGATATCAGGATTCTCCAGGCTTATAAAATGCAGGAAAATAAATATTTGGTGGAGATTCATAAAAAGATATCCATGCCGGTTGCCTGTATCATATTCGTCCTGGTAGGGGCACCTTTGGGAATCATTGCCCGCCGGGGAAGTATGGGTGTGGCCGTTGGGGTGAGTGTTGTCTTTTTCCTGGTGTACTGGGCATCCCTTATGGGCGGCGAACGCCTGGCCGACCGGGCTATTATCTCCCCCTGGGTGGCGATGTGGTCATCCAACATTTTCTTTGGATTCCTGGGGATTTTTCTGGTGTGGTATGCCATACGGGAACAAGTCACCCTGAAAATATTCAGAAAACGTGTAAAAAACGGGAACGATGAATCATGATTATTATCCATCACGGCGTGAAGCCTGTCATTCATCCTAAAACAATGCTGTTACCTGATACGACCCTGATCGGCGATGTGATTATCGGAGAATATACCTCAGTATGGTTTCGCTCCGTCCTTCGGGGGGATATCCACTATATTCGTATCGGGGAAAACTCTAACCTCCAGGATGGGGTTCTGGTCCATACGGGTACGGGAGAATATCCGGCACTGGTAGGTGATGATGTGACTATTGGTCATGGAGCCATTATTCATGGGACAGATATCCGGGACAGGGTTCTCATTGGTATGGGTGCCACGTTGTTAAACGGGTCTGTTGTGGAAGAAGGATCTATTGTGGCGGCAGGTGCTGTTGTCCGGGAACATTTTACCGTACCTGCCCGAACCTTGGTTGCCGGTGTGCCGGCTAAAGTAATCCGGGATGTGACGGATGAGGAATATGAGAAAATTCTGAGCTCGGCTCATCACTACCGTGAATTGGCAGAATCGTATCTTTTAACAAATCAGGAGACAGACTGATGTTACCCTATTCATTGATTGAAAAAAAACAGGCCGGAAAATCTCTGACCCGCAAAGAGTGGGAATTTTTTATTTCCGGATATTTATCTGAAGATATCCCTGCGTATCAGATGTCCGCCATGTTGATGGCAATATATTTTCGCGGATTGGAAGATGAGGAGGTATCAAATCTGATTGATATCGTCATTAAAAGCGGGGAAAGGATACATTTCAAGCATAAGGATGTCTTTTATGCCGATAAACACAGTACTGGTGGGGTTGGAGACAAAATCTCATTGATTCTTGCACCTTTGGCGGCCGCATCGGGCAGAGTAAGGGTTCCTATGATCTCCGGTAGAGCACTGGGACATTCAGGCGGAACCCTGGATAAACTGGAAAGCATTCCCGGGCTGAGAACCAATTTAACTTTGAAGGAATTTCAGGAACAGACCGATACCATCGGCTGCGCCCTCATCGGACAAACAAACGATATTTGTCCGGCAGACCGGGAATTGTACGCTCTCCGGGATGTGACCGCAACCGTCCGCTCCATTCCCCTTATTTGCATTTCAATATTGAGTAAAAAAATTGCAGAAGGAATTCAGGGACTTGTCCTGGATGTGAAATCGGGGAACGGTGCTTTTATGCAAACGCAAAAAGATGCTGAAACACTGGCCTCAAAACTGAAACACTTTGGAGAGGCGGGAGGCCTGAAAGTCACGCCTGTCATCACGGATATGAATCAGTCTCTTGGAAAAGCGATTGGGAATTGGCTGGAAGTCCGCGAATCCCTGGATGTCCTTCTTGGCGGTGGTCCCAAAGATGTCCGGGATTTATCCATCCGCCTGACGGAAGAGATGATTCTTCTGGCCGAACCGGAAGCCGACCGGAAAGAAATTCGTGCCGAACTGGCATCTCTCCTGGATAACGGTAAGGCCTTTGATAAATTTCTGGAAATTGTAAAAGCACAGGACGGGGATATTTCCGTTCTCGAAGATCCCGATACCTATCCTGAGTCTGATTATGTGGCAGAAATCACCGCCGATGAAAATGGCACTGTAAAATCCATTGATACGTATGGTTTGGGACTGGATGCTATCGATTTGGGAGCCGGAAGACGGAAAAACACCGATACTATCGACCCGAAAGCCGGGATGCTGGTCCATGTAAATATTGGTGATAAAGTTTCTCCCGGAGATCCTGTGATTACCCTTTTTTCAGATAATGAAAAAACCCTGAATCAAAAGACGAAAGAAATAGGGAAAAGGTTTGTTTTAGAGGGATAGTTGGGGGAAACGGAAAGAGAGGATACGAGGGATAGGAGCGGATTCCCGTATTTGCCCGGAACAGGAAAAAAGATGGCCCCGGATTTCAGTCCGGAGTATATGCTCTTGGCTTGTTCTCCCTTTTCATTTCATGTAAATTGCACGTGCAAAAATACACTCATTAAAATTGGGATTTGACATGACGGAAAAAAGCACAAAAAGCCGATCTCCCTGGTGGTGGATACCATCACTTTATTATGCCGAAGGACTCCCTTACGCGATTGTAATGTATATCACGGTGGTGATGTACAAGAAAATGGGGGTTTCAAATGCTGAAATTGCACTCTATACAAGCTGGCTCTATTTACCCTGGGTGATAAAACCCTTCTGGAGCCCCATTGTGGATGTGTTGAAAACAAAGCGGTTCTGGGTTCTTGCCATGCAGCTTATTATTGGTGCCGCTTTGGGCAGTGTTGCCCTCACCATCCCCTTGCCGAATTTCTTTAAAATCACCATTGGGATTTTCTGGCTTATGGCTTTCAGCTCCGCCACCCATGACATTGCGGCCGATGGTTTGTATATGATTGGCCTGGACCAGCATCAACAGGCCTGGTTTGTAGGAATCCGGAGCACTTTTTACCGATTTGCCATGCTGACGGGACAGGGGCTGCTGATTATTCTGGCTGGACTGATCGAAAGTAACAGCGGACTGGATTCCGTTGAACTGAAAGCCTATTCCGATGTCTCCCCGGAAGTATATACCATGGCTACTGCAGAGGATATGCCTTCCATTGATGAAACAGGTGAATTATCCATTGTCAGCTGGCCGGATGAAGTTGTGATTGACATTGAGCCCATCATGACAACCACGGCCGATTCCATCAAAGCAGCCGTTAAAGCCTGGAATCTGGCCCACGGGCAGCCCAAGGAAGAGGAAGTGGTGAAAAAGGAATCACATTCCTGGTGGGCCGTTCATGTGGCGGATCCCCTTAAACAAACTCTGAAGAATCGTTTCGGCGATAAACCCAAACCGGTCCTTGAAAAAGTCGGTAATATGGGTGTTATCTTTTTCCGGCTCAATAAAGCTCCGGAAAAAGATGACGAAGAAGTGGTGATCACTTTCGGCCGGAATACAGGAAGCAAAAATATCAATCTGGTGGAAGGCACCCGCTTTGTGTTTACCCGTGATAACTGGGATCAGCCCGCCATGGCTTTAATCCAATTGGATCCCAAACTGGATCAGAGGGAATTTGCCACCTTTGAGGCAAACAGTGGAAATATTGTTCTAAGTTGGTCCGTGACCTTCATTGTCCTGTTTGTCCTTTTCATGTTCTTTGCCGTGTATCATTTCTTTGTTCTGCCGAAAAATGTGGAGGAAGAACGGAAACAAAGTTCTCTTCTTGAATTCATGAAGGATTTCTTCGGAACCTTCAAAGATTTTTTTACAAAAGAAAAAATCGGTGTTTCTATTGCTTTTCTCCTGCTTTTTCGACTGGGTGAATCCCAGCTGGTCAAACTGGCGGCGCCCTTTATTCTGGATGCCCAGGAAGCCGGAGGATTAGGGCTCACAACTCAGGAATACGGTTTTATCTATGGAACAATCGGCCTTCTGATGCTTACACTCGGAGGGATTCTGGGCGGTTTTGCCGCAGCTAAACACGGACTCAAATACTGGATATGGTGGATGGCTATCGCCATAAATGTTCCGAATGCCGTTTATATCTACATGTCCTCTGCTTTGCCGTCCAATACCTTTGTCGTGGCCTTATGTGTGGGACTGGAACAATTCGGATACGGATTCGGATTTACCGCCTATATGCTCTATATGATTTCCGTTGCCGAAGGCAAGTTTAAAACAGCCCATTACGCCCTGTGTACCGGTTTTATGGCATTGGGCATGATGATTCCGGGGATGATCAGTGGCTGGA
This sequence comes from Candidatus Neomarinimicrobiota bacterium, assembly GCA_021157965.1. NCBI lineage: Bacteria > Pseudomonadati > Fidelibacterota > Fidelibacterota bacterium. Next base: position 3,596 of record JAGGVO010000047.1, on the reverse strand, counting down.
TTCAGGAAATTGTGGGTTACCAGAATTTCTTTATCTGGGTTATGCTGGCAACTATTCCTGGCTTTATATTGATTCGGTACCTGCCTATCAGTCCCGATTTCGGGAAAAAGCAGGAAGGGCGTTGAGAGGTTTAGACGTTTAGACGTTTAGACGTTGAGACGTTTAGACGTTGAGAGGTTTAGACGTTGAGAGGTTTAGACGTTGAGAGGTTTTATTAAAAGCAGACTTTTTCCGGATTGAGGATGTTTTTGGGATCAAAGGCTGTTTTAATATTGCGTAAAAGCTGCATGTAGGTATCGCCGGCGTTTTTTTTCAGGTATTCCCGTTTGGCATACCCGATGCCATGTTCACCCGATATATGTCCGCCCAGTTCTTTACCCTTTTTATACAGGCGATCGAAGGCAGCCGTAAGCTTTTTATGGTAGGTTTCATTGTCCATCTCATCCTTCAGCAGATAGACATGGAGATTCCCGTCCCCCGCGTGACCAAAACTGGCAATGCGGATATCCAGTTCTTTTTCAATCCGGCGGGTATAACGGATAAAAGTGGCTACGTGTTTTCGGGGAACCACTACATCGCACTCATCCATTTCCGTTGTGGATGCCTTGATGGCTTCCAGAAAAGCTCCCCGGGCACTCCAGATTGATTCCTGCCTTTCCTGGGTGTCTGAAATGAAAACATCCATGGCACCGGCATCCAAGCAGATATGGGCAACCTTTTCATACTGTTTTTCCACTTCTTCGCGGGTATTTCCATCAAAGGTGAGCAGAAGGTAGGCATCGGATGTGGCGTCCGGGAATTTTTTTCCCAGATAATCTTCAGCATTCAAAATTACCCGTCGTTCCATGTATTCAATGGCTGTGGGGATGCTTTTGGATTTGATAATTTCAGGCACTGTTTCGATAGCTGTTTCCAGGGTTGGAAAGGGGACAAGAAGGCTGATGGCAACCCTTGGCAGGGGCAGAAGCTTCAGGGTGGCAGCTGTAACAATCCCAAGGGTTCCTTCGGAACCAATAATCAAATCCTTCAGACTGTAACCGGAGCTGTCCTTAACAATTTTACCACCCATTTCAACCATTTCGCCATTGGGAAGCACTACCTCAAGTCCCCGGACAAAATCCCGGGTTACACCGTATTTAACTGCCCGCATGCCGCCGGCATTGGTGTTGATATTTCCCCCGATGGTTGCACTTTTCTCTCCCGGATCGGGAGGATAAAAAAGATCATGGGATTCTACATGTTTAGAAATTTCCATCAGCAATACGCCCGGTTCAACCGTTAAAGTTAGATTGTCTTCATCCAACTCAAGGATTTTATTCATCCTCACAAGGCTCATGAGGATGCCCCCCTTCACCGGTACGGCAGCTCCAACCAGACCTGTTCCCTGTCCACGAGGGGTGACGGGAATATTATTTTCCCAGGCATATTTCATGATTTTCGAGACTTCTTCCCGGTTTTGCACTTCAGCTACGACATCCGGATAGCGGTGTATGCCTGCCAGCTCGTCGTGACTGTAATCTTCATGAATTGCTTCACCCGTCATCACCCGTTCCGGCTCACAGACCGATTTTAAAAATTCAATATCCCGGGCATCTACCTGTTTATATGTGAAACTCATACTTGGTCTCCTTTGTGAGTCTGACCCTCCGGGGCCGGCAGTTCCTTCAATAAAGCGGGAATGACTTCATAGAGATCCCCGATAATGGCATAATGGGCAACATCAAAGATGGAAGCTTTCGGGTCTGTGTTGATGGCAATGATGTTTTCCGAATTGTTCATGCCGGCGACAAACTGGACAGATCCGGATACGCCGCATGTAATCATGAGTTTGGGCTTTACCGTCCGACCGCTGAGACCGATTTGGGTTCGGGGGTCTGACCAGCCGGCTTCAATTAAGGGCCGGGTTGTGGCCACCATGCCGCCCAGCCGGTCTGCCAATTCGCGGATCATGGCCAAATCAGCCTCTTTCTTTACGCCTTTGCCGGCGACAACGATAACTTCGGCATCTTCGATGGACTGAACCTTTTCCTTTTTCCGTACTTCCAGAACCCGGATGCGGCTTTTCAGGCGATGGGATGGAATATCCTCAAAAATAAGCTCTCCCGAAGGTTTTGCAGTCCGCTCCGGGGCATTGAATATTTTGTACCGGACCGTGGCAAACTGGGGCCGGTGATTCGGAGTGTGAATATGAGCCATGATGTTACCGCCAAAAGCAGGCCGTATCTGATCCAAATCGGTGTTATCCTGTACATCCAGGATGGTACAATCGGCAGTGAGTCCCGTCCGAAACCGGGCAGCCGTCCGGGGTGCCAAAGAACGCCCCACGGTGGTTCCGCCAACCAATACAATGGAAGGCCGCACCTTTTTGATGAAATCTTCAAAAACCGCTGTATAGGGCTCAATCCGGAAATCTTTCAACTCCGGTTTATCATAGACAAATATCTTATCCGCTCCGTAATGCCGGAGCTCCTCTGCCTTTATGGAAATTCTGTCCCCCATCATCAGGCAGTATACGGGGTAACCGATTTTAACTGCCATTTCCCGGGCTTTGCCCAAAAGCTCAAAGGTCACGGGATGAATGTTGCCCTCCACGTGATCTGCATAGACTGCAATGCCCCGCCAGGCCGATTTGTTTACCTGAGGCCGCTCTTCCTCCACATATTCAAAGACATCCGGATACTTTTTAACACAGATTTTGCACATTTTGCATGCAGCATTGATGCTCAGGTACTCGTTGATATATTCAATGGCATTGAAAGGACACACGTTTGTCAGTTCTTCGGGATTTCGGATGTTTTCCTGATGGATAATGATTTTTGCCATGATTACTCCCGGACAAATTTCAGTTCTTTGAGTTTTTCCGCCAGCCGTCTTCCCAGTTCGTCACCACTTCCGGTCCACACTTCACTCACATCATTTTTGGGAGGAGGAAAGACTTTCAGAACCTGCGTTGGGGAACCGTTCAATCCGTAATGATAGATATCCTGGTCTTCCAGATCCCTGAAGGTGATATGGGGAATTTCCCTTTTATTGGTTTTTAATTTCAATTTAAAGGATGGGAGCCGGGGTGTATAAATATCTTTTTCTACCGTGATGAGGCAGGGAAACAAAACTTCCTGGATTTCAACGGTCTCGGGCATGTCCATTTCGACGGTGATGGCTTTATCGTCCATGGAAAGGATTTGCCTGACATTGGATACATGGGGGATTTGTAAGAATTCGGCAATTTCCGGCCCAACCTGAGCCGTATCCCCGTCCGTTGTCATTTTACCGCAGAGAAGCAGATCGAATTCACCCATTTTACGGATTCCCTGGGAAAGAGTATAGGCTGTGGCAAGCACATCCGCTCCGGCAAATTTTCGGTCCGTTAACAATGCCCCTTCGTCTACCCCCATCATATATGCTTCCCGGATGATTTGAGCAGCCTGTGGCGGACCCATACTCAGGACCTTAATGGTTCCTCCCTTTGTTTCCCGGATTTTCAGGGCTGTCTCAATGGCATATAAATCGTATGGATTCATTTTGGAATCAATGCCGTCCCGCTTTAAAACACCGGTCTTTTCGTCAACTTCCACATCCGATGTTCCGGGAACCTG
>JAGGVO010000046.1 GCA_021157965.1 Candidatus Neomarinimicrobiota bacterium | reverse complement strand
GTTTAACACCAAGATAATAAGTCAAATTTGATATATGATTTCGCTTAGGTAACGCCCCCCACCCCGGGGGTAAAATACACCGTTTTTTAACATCATGCAAGATAATATTGTTATTCGTATATATGATATGTCGAATTATTTAATGGATTAAACACAAATTAATCTACCATTCCCGGTCATCGAGTAGACTGCAAAGCAATCGTATCAAAGGACCAACTTCCAAAAAGGCACAACGTGTCATCCCCTTCGTCATTCGTCACGCGTTACGCGTCACTTTATCAAACAGGCAACCATATCGAGGTGCCAATCATCCAATCATCCGGGCGGACACACAGGTCCACCCCTACTTTCGGGCGGACACACGGGTCCACCCCTACTTTCGGGCGGACACACAGGTCCACCCCTACTTTCGGGTGGACACACGGGTCTACCCCTACGCCTCATCTCCCCCTCGTCCCTCGCTACTCGCTACTCATCCCTTAACCATCTTTAAAAATTCATCTTCACTGAGAATTTTAATCCCCAGAGATTTTGCTTTTTCCAGCTTTGAACCGGCGCCGGGACCGGCAACCACATAATCGGTTTTACGGCTGACACTGCCTGTGGCCGAGCCGCCTCTCAGGCGGACCATCTCTTTTGCCTCATCCCGTGTGAATTTTTCAAGCGAACCGGTAAAGACAAAGGTCTTTCCGGAAAATATCTGAGATTCTTTCGTGTCTTTTTCCACCGTGGGATTGATGCCCGCATTCTGTAATTCCCGGACCAGTTTGCGGTTTTGTTCATTTTCAAAATAGATGGTAATCCCCTCCGCCACCACGGGACCGATTCCTTCGATGCTGTCCAGTTCCTCCCGGGATGCATCCATGAGGGCATCCACAGACCCAAAGATTTCAGCCAGGATCCGGCTGAGATATTCCCCCGTATTCGGAATTCCCAGGGCATATATCAAGGCCCGGAGAGGCCGGGATTTGGAATGCTCAACAGCCTCGATGAGGTTCGCGGCTGATTTTTCACCAAAACGGTCCAGGTCACGGAGATCCTCCTCTTTTAACCGGTAAAGATCCGCCGGCGACTTCACCAACCCTTCCTGAATCAACTGATCCACAATTTTCTCACCCAATCCTTCAATATCCATGCCCTTCCGGGAGACGAAATGGGAAATGCTGGCTTTGAGCTGAGCCGGACACGAGATATTGGTACAGCAGATGGCCACATTATCCTCCAACCGGGAGGTTTCACTACCGCAGACAGGACAGGTTTCAGGAAGATGGTACGGTTTGCTGTCTTCCGGCCGTTTTTCCGGAATCACTTTGATAACTTTCGGAATTACATCCCCGGCCCTTTCCACAACCACCGTATCTCCGATCCGGATATCTTTCCGGTCAATTTCATCCTGATTATGGAGGGTGGCACGGCTCACCGTCACACCTCCGATTTGGACCGGCTCCAGAATAGCCACCGGTGTAATCACACCTGTCCGTCCGACACTGGCTTCAATATCCACAATCCGGGTTGTTTCCTGGCGGGCTTTGAATTTCCCGGCAATCGCCCACCGGGGTGTGCGGGTCCGCATGCCCAGCTTTTTATGAAGAGCCATTTCATTGACTTTAATCACCACCCCGTCAATATCATATGTGAGTGATTCGCGGTCCTTTTCCATTTTTCGAAAATAGTTAATAACTTCCTCATCCTCTTTCAGCAAACGGGCATACGGATTGACCCGGAACCCCCATTTTTTCAACTGTTCTAAAAATTCCCAGTGTGTTTCAAAAGTCATTCCGCTGATCTCTCCGGGAGAATAAATAAAAATTTCAAGAGGTCGTTTGGCGGTCACAGACGGATTCAGCTGCCTGAGGGAACCGGCCGCCGCATTCCGGGGATTGGCAAAAAGGGATTCTCCCGCCTTTTCCCGTTCACGGTTCAACTTTTCAAAGTTTTCATGGGATATCATCACCTCACCCCGGACTTCCACGATGTCCGGGATATCATCCCCCCGGAGTTTCAATGGAATCTGGCGGATGGTTTTCAGGTTTTGGGTGATATTTTCCCCCCGATAACCATCCCCCCGGGTGGCCCCGGCTGTAAAAATTCCCTTTTCATATATCAATTCCACACCCAGGCCATCCAGTTTGGGTTCCCCGACCCAGGTCAGACTACTATTCTCACCCGCTTCTTTCCGTACACGGCGAATGAAATCCCGGATCTCTCCTTCATTCATGGCATTTTCCAGACTCAGCATAGGCGTACGGTGCACAAGGGTCCCAAAAGCTTCCAGGGGCTCTGCCCCCACCCGTTGCGTAGGTGAATCAGGACGGCGGTATTGGGGATATTTCTCTTCCAGATCTACCAGTTCCCTGAATTGACGGTCATATTCCGCATCCGAAACCACAGGATCATCCAGGACATAATAACGATAATTGTGTTCATTGAGCTCACGGGTCAGTTCTTCCACCCGTTTTTTAATATCCTTCATGAAAAGCCTCTCTACATGAAATTCATATAAAGTTAGGACTTTTTCACTCTTTATCTCAAGCTGTTTGGAATCCAACAAAGCTTTTCTAAATTCCTTCATGAGAAAAGAGACCCAACAGGCGGTGATACTAGCCGGCATGGCCCTTCTCATGTGGTCCACTGTTGCCACCGCTTTTAAACTTACCCTCCGGACAGGTACTCCAGCGGAACTCCTCTTTGTTTCCGTCCTGACAGCCTGCCTGGTTTTAATCCCCGCAGGATTTTTTCAAGCTAGAAAAGTATCCATCTCTCTTCAGAATGTGCTCAAGGCATTGGGGACGGGACTCTTAATGCCGCTTACCTATTACTCGGTGCTGTTTGTCGCCTACGACCGTCTTCCGGCCCAATCGGCCCAGATCATCAATTTTACCTGGCCGGTTTTTATGGCGGCGGCAGCCATGCTTTTAAAACGGGAACCGGCAAATATGGCAAGAATTTTCTTTCTCCTTATCAGTCTCAGCGGAGCCATTGTTGTCCTCACCCGCGGAACCTTCTCTCTGAAGGGAGCGGAGGATCTTCCGGGGTCCATGCTGGCTCTGGGCTCGGCTCTTTTGTGGACCGCCTTCTGGATGCTCCAGTCTAACATTCCCCTGCCGGGCACGCTGCGCATGGGACTCTATTTTAGCGGAGCTTTCATTGTCATGATTATCTTGTCAGCAAGCGGTTTTGCCCTTATTCCAAGTCATTCCCGGACATGGTTTGGAGGTATTTATACCGGTCTTTTTGAAATGAGCCTCCCTTTTCTGATATGGCAGAAAGCCCTGGAAAAAACCCGCTCCGTTGCCGTCATTTCAAATGTTATTTACCTCTCCCCTTTTCTGTCCCTGATTTTCATCCGGACTTTTTTACAGGAAGCCATTCATCCTTCAAGCCTGATTGGACTCTTGCTTATCAGCGCCGGATTATTCCTGCAGATGAACCTGAAAGAAAAAGAGGATTAAGCTTGCCATTGAACCGGACTTTTTTCACATTACCCGGGATGGAGGATGTATGAAAGTCTATGGCGAAGAAATATGCCTGTCTACAAACGGCTTCAGCGATATCCGGGACATTACCGAAAAGGTACGTCATAGTGTAAAGAAAAGCGGTATTCGTGAAGGACTTGTCCATGTGTTTGTCATCGGCTCTACAGCTTCAGTCACGAGTATTGAATACGAACCGGCTCTGGTTCAGGACATGAAGGACATTCTGGAAAAACTCATCCCCAAATCCATCCGGTCCCGTCATTCGGAAACCTGGGGAGATGACAACGGTTTTTCCCACATGCGGGCAACACTGATGGGACCCGGGACAAGTTTTCCGGTCACAAAGGGAGATGTCCTGCTGGGAACCTGGCAGCAAATCATTGTTGTGGATCATGATAATCATCCCCGGAACCGCCGGATTTATATCCAGGTAATGGGCATTGAATAAATCCCCCTTATATAAGCCGGATAAACCCCGTGTTCTGTTGGGAATGAGCGGCGGGGTGGACAGTTCCACGGCTGTTCATCTTTTACAGGAGGATGGATATGATGTCAAAGGCCTCACCCTCATTCTGACATGTGCACTGACCGCTCTGTTTGGAGATGCCATTCATCCCAGAGATCATGCGGCACAGGCAAAGCAGGTATGTGACCGGTTCAAAATCCCCCATGAAATATCAGACAGGTGTCGTCTTTTTGAAAACCGTGTCGTGAACCCTTTTGTCCGGGAATATTTCAACGGCCGCACGCCCAATCCCTGTGTGGAATGCAACCGCTTTGTCAAGTGGGATAAACTGCTGAAAAAAGCCGATGAAGAGGGAATCCCTTATGTGGCTACCGGCCATTATGCCCGGGTCCGTTACAATAAATCTTCAAAACGCTATGAATTGCTGAAAGGGAAAGATCCCAAAAAGGATCAGTCCTATTATTTATGGCAGCTGTCCCAGGAACAACTGGCCAGAACCCGTTTTCCCCTGGGTGATTTGACCAAGGATCAAATAAAAGCAATCGCAACAGAACTGGGACTTGAAAGTACCAACACCGGTGAAAGTCAGGACATTTGTTTCATCCCGGGGGGTGATTACCGGGAATTTCTTCGGGAGTATGTTCCCGATCAATATCAATCCATAGGGAAGGGACATTTTCTAACACAGGATGGAGAAATCGTGGGAGATCATCCGGGATATTTTCATTTCACCATCGGGCAACGCCGGGGTCTTCGGCTTGCTTTGGGATATCCGGTGTACGTCCTTGAAATCCGTCCCCGGAGCAATGAAGTGATTGTGGGACCTAAAGAAGCCCTTATCCGTACTCAGACACATGTGAGCCGCGTGAACTGGGTTTCCATACCGGCACCGGAGAAACCCGTCGAAGCGTTGGTAAAAATCCGTTACCGCCACAAGGGTTTAAGAGCCCTTTTAAATCCATTGAGCCAGGATAGAATATTCATTAAATTTATAGATACATCGGAAGCCGTTACGCCGGGGCAGTCAGCCGTTTTTTACGACGGTGAACGGGTCTTGGGCGGCGGCATTATTGAGGGAGCCTGATCAATCATGGAATACGGAACTGACGAGCGAAAAGGGAAAGTAAGCGTCAGGACTCTTCTGAAGATGAAGAGGAAGGGCGAGAAAATTTCCGCCCTGACGGCATACGATGCCCTGTTTGCCTCTTTTTTAGATGAATTTATCGACATCATCCTGGTGGGTGACAGTGTGGGTATGGTCATGGCCGGATATGAAACCACCATACCGGTCACCATGGATCAGATGATTTTACACACTCAATATGTCCGGCGGGAGGTTCATCACGCTATGCTGGTGGCGGATATGCCCTTTATGAGTTATCAGGTCTCACCTGAAGAAGCGTTGAAAAATGCAGGACGGCTTCTTCAGGAAGGCGGAGCCGAAGCAGTCAAACTCGAGGGCGGCAGGCCTGTCGCTGAGGCGGTCCGCCGATGTGTGGAAGCCGGCATTCCGGTCATGGGACACCTGGGTCTGACTCCCCAATCCATTCATGTTTTCGGCGGCTGGCAAACCCGGGCAAAAAATCATGACGAAGCACAACGTCTGAAAGAAGACGCCCTTATCCTTCAGGAAGCCGGCATTTTCTCGCTGGTCCTGGAAAAGGTCCCGGCAACCCTGGCCGAAGAGGTGACCCGTAGTCTGGAAATTCCTACAATCGGTATTGGAGCCGGTGTAAAGACAGACGGACAAATTCTCGTTACCCAGGATCTTCTGGGGATGTATGAAAAAATGAAACCGAAGTTTGTCCGGAAATATGCCGAGCTGGCAGGAATCATCCGTAAAGCGCTGAAACAGTATCATCAGGATGTAAAATCCGGGGCATTCCCCTCGGAAAAGGAAAGTTTCTGAATGGAAATCATCCGGGATACAGGTGTTCTCCGAAACCATGCCGAAACCCTTCGGAAAGAGGGCAAACGGATCGGATTTGTGCCCACAATGGGTTATTTTCATGAAGGACATCTGAATCTGATGCGAATGTCCGTGTCAGATTGTGATGTAACGATTGTTTCCAATTATGTCAATCCTACCCAGTTTGACCGCCGGGATGACCTGGAAAGCTATCCGGTTAATTTTGAACGGGACCGGAAAATGGCTGAAGAGTTGGGTGTAGACATCATGTTTTATCCTGAAAACCTGTATCAGCCGTACCATAAAACGTGGGTTAACACAGAAAAACTCACAGACGTATTATGTGGTCGGAGCCGGCCGGGACATTTTCGCGGTGTAGCAACCATTGTATGCAAGCTTTTCAACATCGTCAATCCTCATGTGGCCTATTTCGGACAAAAAGATGCACAGCAGGCGGCTGTCATCGGGCAGATGATCAAAGACCTGAATTATGATATCCGGCTGGTCCTCTCTCCTATCATCCGGGAACCGGATGGATTAGCCCTGAGTTCAAGAAATGTCCGACTGACACCTGAACATCGGAAAAAAGCTCCGGTCCTCTATGAAAAGCTTCAGATCATTGACAAAAAAATTTTGCCGGACCTGTCCAACAAAGACATGTTGATTCAGGAGGCAAAAAAAACCATTGAAGCGATCCCCGGAGTAAAGGTAGATTACATCGATATCCGGTCCTGGCCGGATTTGGGAAAACCGAAAAAAGAAACACGTCATCTGCTGATTGCAGGGGCGGTGTTTATGGGTAAAGTAAGACTGATAGATAACATTATAAAAGAGCTATGAAACGAACATTTCTGAAATCAAAAATTCATCGGGCTGTCGTGACGGAAGCCAACCTGAACTATACGGGCAGCATCACTATTGATGAAGATCTTATGAACGCTGCCGGCATCCTGGAATACGAGATGGTACAGGTAGTGAACATCAATAACGGCCATCGTTTTGAAACTTATGTCATCAGGGGTGAAGCCGGAAAAAGAGAGATTTGTCTGAACGGTGCCGCAGCCCGTCTTGGCGTACCGGGCGACCGGGTTATCATTATGACATACTGTCAACTTGACAATGATGAAATCCCGGAACATCATCCGGTTGTGATCGTCACTGATGAAAAAAACCGTATCGTAAAGGAGTAAATCGTGTCTTCTTCCCTATCAGCTATCATTCTGGCAGCCGGTAAAGGAACCCGGATGAAATCAGATCTTCCCAAAGTTTTGCACAAGGTTTTGGGTAAAACGATGATATCCCGGGTTATCGATCAGGCAAAACTGGCAGGTGCCCGGAAAATTGTGGTGGTTGTAGGATACAAGAAAGACATGGTGATTGAAAGCCTGAAAGATACGGATGTAGATTTCGCCATCCAGGAGGAACAATTGGGTACGGCCCATGCCGTTCAGCAGTGTGAACCCTTTTTACAGAATTTGAACGGAAATATCCTGATCCTGTCAGGGGACGTCCCTCTTTTGACCGGTGAGACCCTGTTAAAACTGATTGCCTGCCATAGTAAAAACCACGCAGACGCTACATTGCTTACCGCCGTACTGGACAATCCCCACGGATATGGCCGTATTATCCGCAATGCAGATGACACACTGAAAGATATTGTTGAAGAAAAAGATGCAGATGAAGATATCCGGAAAATAAAAGAAATTAATGCAGGGATTTATATCTTTAAAAAAGAGCTGCTTTTTTCGTATCTTAAACATGTCGATAATAAAAATGCACAGGGTGAGTATTATCTGCCTGACGTACTGCCCCTGATGGTTCGGGATAACCGGAAAATATATCTTCAGAAAGCGGAACAATCCGAAGAAATTCAAGGTGTGAATACCGTAGAACAGCTGAAACTGGCTGAAGAAAAACTGAAGAGGATCTTATGAAACGTGTATATATAAGTCTGTTGCTCTTGTTATTGTTGAGTCTTTCAGGACTTCAGGCTGAACCGTTGATTTTTGAAAAGCCTTCATTTCCGGAGAACGGGAATATCGGACTCCGGCTCAGAGATTCCCGTGAAACGGCTTCTTTTCTGGATTTGAGAAAATTGCAGATGCGCCATTCTTTTTCCATGTCTGTAGGATCTTCAGCTTTGGGCTCCCAATCCATCCTGGCCTACCACAATCAGTTTATGTTTCCGGTAAATGCTAAACTGAGTTTTTACGGCAATCTGATTCTCATGCAGCAGGCCTGGGCTTCAAATCCCGTCATGGAGCGCCTGGAGCATGGAATGAACTCGATTTATTATGATGCCAATATGGAGTATCAAATTTCCGATAAAACCCGGCTGATTTTAGGAATCAGCAATTTACCAACCTATTCATATCCATGGACAGCGAATCCGTACACCACTAACAGGATGTTTGATTTATGGCCGTAAAAAAAAGCGCACGCCGGAAAAAGACTAAAACAACAAAGCAGAAGAAGAATCAGGAGACAGCATCGCCCCTTTTAAATGGAATCATCGTCGGCCTGACGCTTGTAATACTTGTCTTCCTCTATTCCGTCATTCAGAGGCAACAACCGGTTCCCCGGGAAACGGATCTGGCGTCAACAAGTCTTGATAATATTCCTTCTGCCGTCCTCAGCTATCAGGAAAAAATGAAGGAAAAGGTTAACCTGCGTGTTGAGGTTTTAAACGGATGCGGGGTTTCCGGACTGGCGGCACGGACCAAGCTGCTTCTCACGCGGAAAGGTGTGGATGTGATCAGCACAGGCAACGCACCCCATCACAATTATCAACGAACTCGGATATATATCCACGGGGATAATTTTGAAAAAGCGAAAAAGATTCAAGAGATGATGGGAATTACAACCGACCCTCTTATCGACGAATTTTCATCAGATGTCCCCTGTGACATGACCATTATTTTAGGTCATGACTACACGGAACTGAGCATTTTTTAAAAGGGAGATTTTTTGAAAGAAGAGAAAGTGTCCGAAGATAAAACGTATACATCTCATGATATAGCCCACCTTATCAGCCAGGCGGCAGATTCAAAAAAAGCGGAAAACATCACCATTCTGGATATGAAGAAAGTGGCCGGTTTTACCGATTATTTTGTGATTTGCCACGGGACCAGTGATGTTCAGGTCAAGGCCATCGCTGATGCCATTGAAGAGGAACTTTTAAAACATAGCATCAAATACTGGCACCGGGAAGGCTATGAGAACCGGCAATGGATCCTCCTGGATTACATTGATGTCATCTGCCATATTTTCAATCAGTCCCAGAGAAATTATTACAATCTGGAAAAACTCTGGGCTGATGCCGATGTTGAAAAAATAGAGAGCTGAGCAATGTTACAGTATATTCAGACCCTGATTTCCGAAGTACTTCGGGAGCGCCTTATTGAAACCCCGGATTTCACGGTGGAACACCCCAAAAACCCTGATTTTGGTGATATTAGCACCAATGCAGCCATGAAACTGGCCGGGATACTGAAAAAAAATCCCCTGAAAATTGCAGAAGAAATCCGGGATGATATTCTGGCGCGCCATGAACCCCTGATTCAGAAAATTGAATGTGTCCGTCCCGGCTTTATCAATTTTTATATTTCAGACCAGTACTACCAGTCACTTGTGGAAAAACTGATCGAAGAAGATAAAGATTTCATGAAACCTGCAGGAGAAGGCAAAAAAGTCCAGATTGAATTTGTCAGTGCCAATCCCACAGGTCCCCTGACAATCGGTCATGGCCGCCAGGCTGTATTAGGTGACACCATTGCCCGGATCCTGGAGTGGTATGGGAATGATGTAACCCGGGAATACTATTTCAACAATGCCGGCCGGCAAATGCAAAGACTGGGTGAATCGGTATATGCCCGGTGCAAGGAACTTCTGGGTGAAGACTGCCCCATACCGGAAGGAGGATACGAAGGAGAATACATCCGGGATATCGCTTCGGAGTATCTGAAAGAAAGGGGAAACATTCTCCCGGAGGATTCTCAGGACAGGGATCTGATTGATTTTGCATCGAACCGGATTTTTAAAATGATCCGGGAAACACTTGAAAGACTGAGAGTCCACCACGATATTTTCACCAATGAAAAGGATTTATATACGGCAGGGAAAATTGATGAAGTCCTCTCTCTTTTACGGGAAAAAGGTTATCTGTATGATAAAGAGGGAGCGGTATGGTTCAGGGCAACCCGCTTTGGGGCTGAAAAAGACCGTGTCTTTGTTAAAAGTTCGGGCGAACCCACGTACAGGCTGCCGGACATTGCCTATCACCGGGATAAACTCACCCGTGGATTTGACTTAATCATTGATATTTTCGGGGCGGATCACCACGCAACTTATCCGGATGTCAAGGCAGGGCTGGAGGCTATGGAATATGATACATCCAACATTTTGGTCCTCCTCCATCAATTTGTCACTCTGACCCGAAACGGAGAAAAAGTCAAGATGTCCACCCGAAAAGCCAATTTTGTTACCCTGGACGAACTCATGGACCTGGTGGGGCCCGATGTAGTCCGGTATTTTTACATCATGCGCACAATGGACGCCCACTTGAATTTTGATATTGAACTGGCACAAAAAGAGAGTGATGAAAACCCTGTTTTTTATTTACAGTATGCTCACGCCCGTATGAACAATATTTTAAAACACAGTATTGAAAAGGGGATTGATTCCTACCGGGATGGCAACATTCAATTGCTTTGCGAACCGGAAACACTGGATGTTTTAAAAGTCGCGGCTGAATTCGGAGAAGTGATGGAATTGTGCCGGAAAACCCTGGAGCCCATGCACCTCGCTTCATATCTGCAGAAGCTGGCCACGGCATTTCATAAATTTTACGCCACACACCGCGTGGTCACAGAAGATATTCCACTTTCCAAAGCCCGTTTAAAAATGGTCAGTGCCGTCAAAACCCTCATGGCGGAAGGGCTTGGTATTCTGGGTATTACAGCCCCGGAAGTCATGTAAATTATTGCATAACACGGACAGCTTCCGCTGCAAGGTCAACCTGATCGGTAGAAATAATATCCGCCCCGTTTTGAAATAATTCCATATACACATGGGATCCCTCTTTCAGGGCTTTATGATCCAGATTATGCATCGTGCCTAATATGCAGTAACGATTTTCATCATGCAGCATTTTATACACCTGGGGATCCGGTTCGGATACCCCGACAAAGATCTGAAGATTCTCCATGGGGATTTCATAGGTTTGAAGCATCTCCACCGATTTCACAGACCCGGCTGAAACTGACATCATCAGTTCCGGCTCCAAATGGTAATACTGCATCATCCTTTCAAAATTATAGACAATGACAACGGCAAATGGCAAGGCGTCGGCTTTTCTGATTTCTGATACAATCAGGGAGGGCTCCACCGGTTCTTTGATATCCAGATGGAGAATCGCTTTTTCCCGGGCCCATTCAAAAGCTTCCTGAAGCGTTGGAATTTTATCACCGGTAGGTTTTTTATGTTCATCCACAAGCTCCAGCCGTTTCAATTCCTCCAGCGTGTAATCGGATATATCACCGCTTCCTGTCGTCGTGCGATTCAGTGTACGATCATGCATCAACACCAGGTAGCCGTCTTTACTCTGCCTGACATCGCATTCAATAATGGCCGCTCCGACATCCGCGGAGCGCTGAAAGGTACGAATGGCATTTTCCGCATAGCCCGGGACAGGGCCTCCGCGATGGGCACTCACCAGGGGGAGGCGCTCGGGACTCCAATGGAAATAAGCCCTGAGCTCTTTTCCACTGTCAAAACCGGCAGGACGCTCTGATTTCGCACCGGTATCGCATCCCTGAAAAGCAAGTAAGGCAATGAGTGAAAATAACAGAAGCATTTTAACGTGTTTCATAATGGCACCTTTATATTGTCTTTTGATAAAAAGAGTAAAATAATCTCTGTCCCCCTATCCTTCCTTTTCTGGATTTTCATGCCACCCCCATACAACTCGACATATTGACGGACCCAGTTAAGTCCAATACCTCTGAATTTTGACGCATTCGGATGGAGATAAGCATCCAGAACCCGGAAGCGATCCTCCTCTTTGATTCCTTTTCCATTATCAGAAACGATAACCTGGACATATTCTTTACTCCGGCGGATCCGGATGGAAATTTTATCGGCATTCCCATGGACAATGGCATTTCGTATCAGATGATCAAAAATGAATTTTGCAGACTGATCGGCAAAAGCAATGCCACTACCTTTTATTTCGATGTCAGTTTCGGGATAATTCATGGCAGCGGTTTGGGCCAGCTCCCGCAGATTTACAAACCATTCTCCGTTTTCCGGCGTCAGGGTGTCCTGAAATGTCCTGACCTTATCAATCATTTCAAGACTGCTCAGAATATCCTGGTTCATGGTTTTCCATTCCTGATACACAAGATCGGAATCAGGAATCAGTGAAACATTCCGAAGGCCGGAAGCCAGCTTTTCAATTTCTTCACTTAAGAGAAAAAGAAATCGTTTCAAGTAATTCTGATAAACCAGCAATTTATTTTCATAAAACTTCCGGTACCCTACATCTGAGAAGACGGCAATACCAAAATCAAAACGGTTATGATCATCCCGGAAAGCTCTGAACATCATCACCGTTTTCAAAAGCGAACCGTTTTTCCGGTACAGGCGCATTTCCAGATTGTAATCCCGGATGGCACCATCCAGGACATTCTGAAACAACTCCTTTTCTACTGCCAGATCCTGTGGATGGCAAATCTTTTCCCATTCAAAATCGGTCAATTCAGACACATGATATCCCAGCATTTCAGACAGAACCTTGTTAACCTGAGTCCATTTCCGTCCGGAAGATATACGTGCAATACCTGCCAAATTCAGGTTAAAAAGCCAAAGGAACTGTTCGTCAATCTGTTTCAGCTTCAACTGGGTTTCTTCAAGCTCACGGAGTTTGTTTTCAGCTTCTTCTTTTTCACGGATCACAGCATTTGAGTAAGTATGAATGATAGAATCCCTCTTCTTCAATTCTTCATAAGACTGGCGAATTTTCCGGGTTGCAATGCCGAGTCGCCAAGCAAGAATCATACCGATTATCAGGAGAATAGTAATCCCGGCAAGAGAAATTTGCTGGATGTTGATTTTCCGGGATTGTTCACTGATGAGTTTTTCTCTGCGCCGGATTTCGCTCTGTTTCTTTAAATCTTCAATTCTTCGTATCCGGGCCTGAGACAAGACCGAATCTTTTAAAGCGCTGTGTTGTTTATAAACCTCAAGCGCTTTATCCATTTCACCCTGTGCTTCATAAACGGCACTGATGGCCTTCAGGATGGCTACCCGCCCCCGTTCACTCCGCAACTCTTTTGCCAGATCAAGAGACTGATAAAAATAATCAAGGGCCTGATCAACATTCCCGGCTGTAAAACAGGTTAATCCAATATTGTATAATGATGAAGAAACACCCTGCCTGTGACCGATTTCCCGACGGATTTTCAGGGCTTTTAAATTCATATCCAGTGCATCATCGAAGCGGCCAAGATTCCGGTAAATTACAGCCAGATTCTCATAACTTTCGCTCATGCCAAACAGGGAACCGATTCCCTCCCGGATTTG
The DNA here is from genome assembly GCA_021157965.1 of Candidatus Neomarinimicrobiota bacterium. NCBI lineage: Bacteria > Pseudomonadati > Fidelibacterota > Fidelibacterota bacterium. Next base: position 20,363 of record JAGGVO010000046.1, on the reverse strand, counting down.
AAGAGATTTTAGAATTTCGGTTTCTGCCGATTTAAAATCTTTTTGCCCGATATAAATAATGGCCAGATGTTCGTGTGCCAGCGCCTGCCCGGGCAAATAACCGGTTTTTGTAAAAATATCCATGGCAGAAAGACAGTAATCCAATCCACGGATATGGTTGTTAAAAATATATTCCAGAATCCCCAGATGTGCCAGGGCTATTGCCATGGCATTTTGTCTGTGATACTGCCGTGCATAACTCAGGGCTTTCAACATATAGTCCGTGGCATCATCAAATTCACCGAGGTAATTGTAGGTTCTCCCCAGGAAGACCATAGGTTCGGGCAAAAGATAGGGCATTTCATATTGAATACTTCGGTTGATGGCATCATGAAAATAGTACTTCGCAGAATCATACACTCCCAGCCAGTGATATGCCTGTCCCAACAATGTGCGCGTCCGGATTGTTGTTTCTATATCAACAAAGTCATCTTCCAGTTTCAAGGCCTGAAAGAGATGTGATTTCATATCCAAAAAATTACCGATAAGCAAGTGGTACTCAGCCAGAGCCACGAGAAACCGATTATAGATTCCTCCACATTCTTTCATCCGTTCAGAATTTGTTCCGGATTTCCACCAGGTATAAGCATCCTGAAATTGATTCTTTTCGTAAGCAACCCGCCCCAGATAATAGCAGCTTTCCATATAACGGCAATAGAAAGACGGATTTTTCTCTGTCAGTTCCAGCGCATGATTAAAATAATGAGCCGCCCGATCCAGATTATTCTGTTCCAAATAAATCCGTCCCATGGTAATAAGGGCCTGATGCATATCGCTGGTATCCTTCAGAGCCTTGCCGGCCAGAAAGAGCTGGTGTGCTTCCTGAAAAGCCATTTCAGGGAAATTGCGAAGGTTTTTCAAGTGGTTTTTGTATTCAGGCAACAGAGGGTTTTCCTGAGCGTGTAAACCAACCGCCGGCATCAGGGAAAACGCCAGAAAAATGGCCAGGGCATAAAGGAAGAATTTATGTTTACTCATTGTGCCGTCTCCACGGTGAATGATAAGGATAAAATAAGGAATGACGCAAGTTTTAAACATGTAAAGCTTCAGATATCCCCCCTTTGAATGCATGGAAAAGACATGTAAATTTGCGAAAAAGTTCAGGAGACACCGAATGGATTGGGAGATTGTGATTGGTTTGGAAGTTCACGTCCAATTAAATACACGCTCAAAAGCATTCTGCAGTTGTAAAACGACATACGGGGCTCCACCGAACACACAAACCTGTCCGGTATGCCTGGGATATCCGGGGGCATTGCCTGTCTTAAACAGGGAAATCGTCACATCCGCAGTGAAAGCAGGATTCGCTACACATTGTAAGATCCGGAAGAGAAGCGGTTTTGCCCGGAAGAACTATTTTTATCCCGATCTGCCCAAGGGATATCAGATATCTCAATATGATGACCCTATTTGCTATGACGGATATATTGAAATTCCGGCGGAACCAGGACAAAAGAAAATCGGTCTTATCCGCATACACATGGAGGAGGATGCGGGAAAATCCATGCATGGTGATGACGGAACCCTGATCGATCTGAACCGCTGCGGGATTCCCCTCCTTGAAATCGTCAGCAAACCGGATATCCGGAGCCCTCAGGAAGCCTATAGTTATCTGACCACTCTGAAGCAACTTATTCGTTACATCGGGATTTCGGATTGCAACATGGAAGAGGGGTCATTGCGCTGTGATGCCAATCTTTCCGTCATGCCGAAAGGGAGCACAACATTCGGGACGCGCACCGAACTGAAAAACATGAATTCTTTCCGGGGAGTGGAAAAAGCCCTGGCATATGAAGCAAAGCGCCAGATACAGGTATTGGAATCCGGCGGTACGGTGGTTCAGGAAACACTCTTGTGGAACGAACAAGCACAAACTGCAGAACCCATGCGCTCCAAAGAGGAGAGTCACGACTACCGCTATTTCCCCGAGCCGGATCTGGTGGATGTCCAACTGACAGATGCCATGATTGACGAAATCAAAAGATCCATGCCTGAACTTCCCCATGAGCGACTCGCCCGTTTTATCCAGCAATACAAACTATCTGTAGAAGACGGGCTGGTTTTAACGGCAGAACGGGAAATTGCCGATTATTTTGAAGAAGCTGTCAGGGACTTTCCGGACACAACCCTGATGAACCACTGGGTGCGGGGAGAGATCCTCCGGATATTGAAAGAGAGACAACTCAGTATTGATCAATCTCCTGTATCACCGGAACAGCTTAAAGAACTCCTCACCTATTTGATTCATAAAAAAATTACGCCCCAAACAGCCAAAACCGTCCTTGATGTTATGGCCGAAACAGGGGAACCGGCCGGAAAAATTATTGAGGAAAAGGGGCTCATGACTATCTCTTCCCCGGAAGAACTGGAATCATTAATCCGGGACATTCTCGAAAAGCATCCGGCAGAACTGGAAAAATACCGTCAGGGCAAAAACCAGCTTTTTGGTTTTTTCATGGGTCAGGTTATGAAAGCCACTAAAGGGCGGGCAGACCAGAAAGTAACCCGGCAGATTTTAAAGAAAAATTTAAACGCGTAAAGGAGTCGGGGATGTTACTGGCAATTGATACAGGAAATACCCAGACGGTTCTGGGATTAATCCGGAACGGAGAGATCATCCGGTCGTGGCGCATCACGTCCGACGGGACTAAAACGGAAGATGAACTCTGGGTTTATGTGCGCTTGTTGTGCCATGATGCCGGAATCCCCATACCGGAAATTAAGCGCACCATCATCAGTTCGGTTGTTCCGCAAATGAATGCCGGACTTCGCGATATGAGCCGTGAATATTTAAATACAGACCCTTTATTTGTCACTCCTTCCCTGCCCTACAGACACAATTTTCTGGAAGGGCGTTTTCAAACCCTGGGAGCAGACCGCATTTGCAATATGTATGCAGGGTTGACAAGTTACCCATTGCCTCAGATAATCATCGACTTTGGAACGGCCACAACAGTGGATGTGCTGGGTCCGGACGGAAAATATCTGGGAGGCAGTATTGCACCGGGAATCCGGACATCCTCTGCCAATTTATTCAAAGCCGCCGCCCAACTTCACGGTATTGCCATGGAATTCCCTGATAATGTCATCGGTGTTGACACATCCTCTCAGCTTCGTTCAGGCATTCTTTGGGGAGCCGTTGATCAGACAGATGGTATGGTCCGGAGAATCTGCCGGGAGACGAGACTTACCTTTTCAACTATTCTTTCAACCGGCGGCCTGGCTGAAATGGTATCATCCCGGTCCGAAACCATCACTGCTACCATTCCGGATCTGACCTTGAAGGGACTCACCGCCATTGCCGATGAATTTATCCCGGAGCCCTGAAAAATGAATTCACCTCATATCACAATCAATAAGGATCGATGCACTTCCTGTGCTTTTTGTGTCGATGTGTGTCCGTCCGGCGTTCTGACTATGCAGGACAGTATACCCACAGCCCGTCATCCCGGCTCCTGCATCTTTTGCGGACATTGTGCTGCCGTGTGTCCTGAAGATGCTTTTACACACAGTGGTGAAAAAACGGGAAAATTTATCCTTAAAACGCCTGACCCGGAAAATCCGGACGATTTTTACGCCACACGCCGATCCATACGCCGATATACATCTCAAAAAGTAGAACCTGATATCATCCAAAGGCTGATTCGTCTGGCAGAAACAGCCCCCAGCGGGCATAACGCCCGGAAACGTCAGTATCACATCGTGGATTCAAAAGCAACGATTGATAAGCTGGAAAAGATAACGGCAAACCGGTACCGGCGGCTTGCGGCCCTTATAAACCCTGTCGTGACCGGCTTTTTATCCGTTGTGGCTCCCCGGAAAGCACGTTCATTACTTAAGAACCGGGATACTTTGAAACGTCTTGTTTCCGCATCCGAAAGGGGGCGTAGTCCTTTTTTCCGTGGCGCGCCCTGTGTTGTTTTTATATCAGCACCAAAAAAACAACAAACCGGCCGGGATGATTGTGTCGCCGCTCAGCAAATTCTTATTCTGAATGCCCACCGTTTGGGACTCGGAACATGTATTATCGGATTTGCCTTGTATGCTCATAAGGATTTGGAGAAATTTTTGAACATTCCCCCAAACAGAAGGATTTATGCCGTTACGATTCTGGGATATCCGAAATACAGTTACAGGAAAGCCATATATAGAGTGACGCGTGACGAGGGGCGAGACAGTCGACAGTTGATAGTCAGCAGTCGGCAGTCAACAGTGGTGAGAGATTGGATGATTGGATGATTGGATGATTGGATGATTGGTTGGATTGATCCGATCGATGCACCAAGAGCGAACGGATGCCGATGCTTGAGTAATCCCGCCTATGGCAGGATTGTATCGAAACGCCAACTTCTATTAAAATTACCCTCATATTCAATCAAGACAGCCCAATATATTAAAAATAATATAATCTTGCTTTTGATCGGGGTCGGAATTATTTTATCCCCGGGGGGTCGTAAGCATAAAGATCTTCCTATATAGTGACATTAAAATTTTCTGAATTTATGTAAACTTTATCCTAATCCAACTCACAACCCGCAAACCGGAACCCGCAACTCATAATCCCTTAAACCGCTCAATAAATTCTCTGACAGGCGGCCTTAATTGACTATAATCCAATTCATTCCGATGAATGGTATTTGCTATGATGGTAAGTTGTTCTTCTACAGGAATTTTGCGGTTAATCACGATGACCGAATTCTCCCGGATTCGGCAATATCCCCCTTTTACGGTCCCTACGGCTTTTTCCAGTTCAATACCCAGGGTATTCAGAAATTTTTCCAGTTCTTCCAGAATGTTTTGAGGTTTCATCAGAGCAGATCTTCCTTTCCAACAACAGGAAGGGCATCCACAATTCCTTTAATGGTTTCAGATTCATCCCTTGGAATAAGCAAAATCACACCTTTATCGGCAATTACAATCAGGTTATGGACATTGCGGGCAAACACCTGGGCCCCTGAGGAGTAGATATAATTTCCGGATGATTCCAACAAATAACCATCCCCCCGGAGAACGTTACCGTATTTATCCTTTTTTTCCAGGCTGTAGACTGCATCCCAGCTTCCCACATCACTCCAGCCGAATTTTCCACGGACCACTTTCACATGTTTGGCATGCTCCATCACACCGTAGTCAATGGAGACAGGTTTAATGGTTCTCCAGAGTTTTTGCAGGGTACTATCATATGCTTCAGTATCCATGGAGTGAGACAATGTATCAATAATTTCATAGAGCTCCGGCAGATATTTTTCAATTTCTTTCAAAATTACATCCGCCCGCCAAATGAACATCCCGCTGTTCCAAAGGAATTCTCCGGAGCTTAAAAACCGTTTAGCCGTTTCGAGATTTGGCTTTTCGGCAAACGTTTTTGATTTATAAACCAAAGTACTGTCCGGCAATGGATCTTTTTCAACCTGAATGTAACCGTAACCGGTGGCCGGACGCGTCGGTTCAATTCCAAAGGTAATGAGAACATTCTTTTCCGCAGCAATCCGAACACCTTCCTTCAGGCAGGCAATGAAATCTTCCTCATCCTGAATTAAATGATCCGCAGGGAAAAGTCCCATCACCACCTCCGGGTCCTTTTTCTTCAGGACCGCCGCCGCCAGGGCGATGGCCGGAGCCGTATTTTTCCCTGACGGTTCAATGATAAAATTTTCCCAGGACAGGTTCGGATTCTGCGCCTGAATCATCTCGGCCTGCTTATAATTTGTTATGATATAGAGCCGTTCAAGAGGAGAAATCTTTAAAAGGCGTTTTATTGTGAGATTAATCATCGACTCATCACCAACGATATCCAGCAATTGCTTTGGACTGTCTTTTCGGCTCCGCGGCCAAAACCGTTTTCCCACTCCCCCGGCCATAATAACACTGAAGTAATGTTCATTCATCACATTTCTTCTCCCGTCTGATTGAAACACACTCTTTTATAAATACACAATTCATTCGGCTTCAAATTGTAAATCCATTTCCGTATCCCAGCGGGCCCGGATTTGTATTTCCTGTATCAGTGGCCTGGCAATTTCCGGTGCCTTGTAAGGCCACAGCCATCCGTGATCCTGCCGGCCGTTTTTATTCCTGTCCGGATAATACCATAAACTATACTCACCTGCAAATACATTCTCAAAAATACATGTACCCGGCGCAGTAACGGTCTTTTCATACCGACCTTTTTTACCTGTAAGGATTAATCCAACCTGTTTTTCAGGCATTTCCGGAACGCGACAAATAAACCGGCCCGAGTTACTCTCTGACGTATACCGTACGGTCACTGTATCAGTCCATTCCGAAATCGTGGGATAGGCTTCCGGCAGAGGCACGGTTACAGCGAGCCGGCCGTTAAAATCTTTTGTTCTCCAACTGTCACCCGGTTCAAAATGTCCCGGCAGGCAGGAAACCATTACCCGGCGGGATGTATCTCCGGAAGCAAGAGCCGTTACCATAAGAGTATCCAGATCAACGGGCGGTTCAAGAACCAGGCAATTGTCCTGCCACATTACACGTCCCAGAGTATCCGTAAAGGTTTTAACCGCCAGCGTATCCGAAAAAGGTCCGGCCGAAACACCCAGGGTATCGGATATAAGATTGATGTGAAAACGATACAGGGAATCCACAATCATTCGATGATAAAGACGGACGTCCTTTCCAAGGATCTGAAAAGTATCCACCGGAAAATCATTGATAATAAAAGCATTCCTGATCGTCCGGGAAGAAAGGACTTTTGTGAATTTCAACTCGGTGACGGTAGGAAAGAGGTTTTTGCCGGATACATATTTCATGGGGACAAAATTTCCCCGGACAACTCCTAAATCAATACGGAGTTTTGCAGAGTCTTTAACAGCAACATGCAGGGTTTCCGGCAGAACTAAATCATCAAAACCCGGCGAATAGGATTTGCTTTGATCATAATCCACAATACCGGACAAGGTATACATTCCCGGTGGAACCGCCCGAAAACGATAAAATCCTTCGTGATCCGTTTCAGTCAGATAACTGAGGTGACCGAAAAGGGAATCGGGCCGCCATTCTCCTGTTGCCAATCCAATGAGAATCCGGTCTTTCTGCCCAAAATTCGGCACTTTTCCGGAAATTTCTCCTTCAGGTATTTTTTCACCGGTGGTAAACGTGTAAAAGACCCCTTCTTTCAGATTATTACCCCGCAGATCCTGGATGCTTCGGTTAAAAACCAGAGTATATACCGTACTATCTTTCCAATGATCTACGGGTGAAATCCGGACCAGGTTTCGACGGATTTTCAAGCGGACTTCCGTGGTATTCAACGGAAAGAGAATGAAACTGGTTCGCACGGAGGCCGGTCTGAGACTTTCGGAGAATGTCAGTGTAATGGACTGGTCGGCAGGAACCTGTGTAGATTCACGCGCAGGCTCCACAGATATGAGTTCCGGTGGTGTTTTATCTTCGGGTCCCCCTCCCGGAGGCGCCTGGGCCGCACATCCTGCGAGCATCCATACAGCGAGGCAAAAGAAAACATGTTTAAGCATTGCGATAATCCTTCAGGTCAAATGGAATAGGCACATCCCAGCAGATGGTTTCTTTTGAAATGCGACAGGTGTGGACAGCCAGCCCGACACCGGAATTTACGGCTTTTTCTAACGAGGACGAAAAATCAGGATCCCGCTGCCAATGGGGTGTAAAGCTTCGGGCATCCTGCCGTTGTACCACAAAGAAAACCCATGTTTCAATGCCCTGACCGGCCAGTTTTTCAAGCAATTCAACATGGGATTTCCCCCGGGATGTCACGGCATCCGGAAAACGGGCAGTCCTATCCTCTTCCACCAGGGTCACACTTTTCACTTCCATATAAACCTGCTTTCCCGAAAGTGTTTTGAGTTCAAAATCCAGGCGATGGTTTTCTACCGTCACTTCGCTTCGCACCAGGGAATAATCTTGAAATCCCGGAAGACAGTGATTTTGAAGACTCTGTAATACCAACAAATTGGGATACCTTGTATTGATGGAAACATAACCATTCGGAGTTCTTACCAGGTGAACGGTATAGTTTGTCTTTCTATCGGCACGGGGTGTGTATTCTACCAAAAGTTCCACACCGGGCAAAAGAAGTTCTTTCAACCGCCCGGGATCGGGCAAATGGGCATCAACCGGCTTTCCATCCACTTCACAACGGATTAAAAAACGGTTCGGGCGTTCGATAAAGCAGGTTTGAAAAAGGAGCGGCATGTGTACACAGCATGAGGAATCAGTCATTTTTTTTTCCAACCGGTGCCATATAAATCACAAATTCCTCCACGCCATCCACTCCGACCAATTCGTCGATTTTATGCTGATGATAGGCACCGATGGCACATGTTCCGCATCTGATGGATTCAGCCGCCAAATAAAGGTTCTGACACACATGACCGGAATCCTGGGCAATGAGTTTGGGACTCACGGGACCAAAACGCCACTCAGTCCGGTATGGAATAGCAGTCCAGATAAAAAGGACGGGAGCTTCGGCGCAGAATTCCTTGCCAAGACAGGCTTCTTTGACCTGCCTGGTATAATTGGGGATGGGTCTCAGATAACACATATCGTGATTTAAGGGTTGATACAGATAGAGTCCGGGTGTCAGACCATCCACATTTTTGACAGCCAGGTATGTTTCCAGGGGATGCCGGCAACCTCCGGAAGGGACCATTCTGAAAGCCGCTTCACCTTCCTTGCGTATCCCCCTGAATCCGGCTGTAGCCCACAGAAGAAAAGACAATTCTTCCAGGGTAAGGGCTTTATCCTCAAAGTGTCTTCTGCTGGCCCTTCGGTATATGGCATCCCGTAAAGGCATTATCCCTATATCTAACATTTCTACCGGCGGTAAATTGACACACTGTATCACATCAGCCGTGGGTTTCTGCAAAGGCGGAGCAGGCTTGCCTTTCCCTTTCGGGGTTTTCGACCAATCGGGATTTTCCCAACCATCCGCCCGGAGCCATTGATACATTTTCTTCAATTTCTTCATAGGTCACATCTTTTTATGAGCTGTCAGTTTTACACTGTTAATCTAAACAATTCCTGTCATTTTAGAAACCCCCCGGACGGATCAGAGATTCCGTCTGCGTTCCCGCGCAGCTGCATTTTTCCGGCTGTGGTCTTCCTCCATGGGATAAGTCCGACAGAAATTTTCATAAAAAGCAGAAAAAGTCCCCTTTTGAATTGCCTCCCGTGCCTCCCGGACCAGTTGGAGGAAAAAAGTAATATTATGAAGAGAGTTAAGGCGGAGTCCTGTAATTTCTCCGGCTTTATACAAGTGATGCAAATAGGCCTTACTGTGGTTTCGGCATGCAGGGCAGGGGCATTCGGGATCCAGTGGAGAAAAATCCCGGCTGAATTCAACCCGTTTGATATTAATTTTACCCTTCCGGGTATAAAGTGTTCCGTTCCGGGCATTCCGGGTTGGCAATACACAATCCATCATATCCACCCCCCGGGCAATGGAATGGATAATATCCTCCGGTTTCCCCACCCCCATGAGATAACGGGGTTTTTCTGCCGGCAGTTGAAGACAGACTTTTTCCGTCAATTCATACATGATGGTTTTCGGTTCGCCTACGGCCAGGCCGCCGATGGCATAACCGTCAAAATTCAGTCCGGTCAGATAACCGGCACTTTCCATCCTCAAATCCTCGTAAACCGATCCCTGTACAATGGCGAAAAGAGCCTGTGAGTGCCCCCACAGAGGATCCGTGGCATCGAAGGCTTCCTTTGAAAGGCGCTCCCACCGGTGTGTACGGACCAGGGATTCCTTTGCATAAGAATAATCACAAGGATAGGGAGTACACTCATCAAAGACCATCACAATATCGCTTCCCAGCATTCTCTGAATTTCCATGGATTTTTCCGGGGACAGGGTATGCAGGCTGCCGTCGATGTGGGACCTGAATGTTGTAACATCACCTTCAATTTTTCGCATGTGTGCCAGAGAAAAGATCTGGTATCCCCCGGAATCAGTAAGGATAGGACGATGCCAGTTCATAAATCGGTGGAGCCCGCCGGCTTCACGAATCACATCCATACCGGGTTTGAGGTAAAGGTGATAGGTATTCCCGAGGATAATATGGGCGGAGGCATCGATCAATTCTTCATTTGTCAGGGCCTTCACCGTTCCCCGGGTCCCCACCGGCATGAATACCGGCGTTTCGACCGGACCGTGATCCGTATGAATAATGCCGGCTCTGGCAGCATAGGCATCACTTGTTTTGAGCAATTCAAACTTCAAGAGAATTTTCCTTTATTTTACGATGTAATCACCTTATCTAAACAGGCGGCTTGTGATGGATTGGATATCCCGGACATAGTTCAAACGAATGGACAGGTTCACATCTTTCAGTGCCTTTTGGGATGCCCCGGGCAGATAAATCTCTTCAAAACCCATCCTTTCCGCTTCGGTCACCCGCCGGGCCACATGACTTACACTCCGGATTTCACCTGTAAGTCCCACTTCTCCCATAAAAACAGCTTTATGGGGGACGGTAATATTTTTCAGACTGCTGACAATTGCCGTCAGGACCGGCAAATCCATGGCCGGTTCAGGAAATTTGAGTCCGCCTACCACATTCACAAACACATCGCGCATCCCGGCAGGGAGTCCCAGTTGTCGTTCGGCCACGGCAAGCAGCATGGAGAGCCGTCGGTTATCAATCCCGTTGGCATTCCGCTGGGGAGTTCCAAAAGTGGCTTTTGCTGTCAAAGCCTGGACCTCCACCAGCAAAGGCCGGGTGCTTTCAAGTCCGCACGCCACAACTGAACCGGATGCCCCTTCCCGCCGTTCGCTGAGAAAAATATCGCTGGGATTGCCGACGGATTCAAGACCGCTGCTTTTCATTTCAAAGATGCCCACTTCATTGGTGCTCCCGAAACGGTTTTTCACTGAGCGGAGGATGCGGAAAAAATTGTTCTGATCCCCCTCCATATACAATACCGTATCCACCAGATGCTCCAGCATCTTGGGCCCCGCAATCCCCCCGCTTTTGGTAATATGGCCAATAAGAATAATGGTCATGTTGAATTGTTTGCCAAAACTCATAAGAGATGAAGCACATTCCCTTATTTGGGTGATGGATCCCGGCAACGCCTCCGCATCCCGGGTGTAAAGGGTTTGAATTGAATCAAAAATCACAAAGCGCGGTTTCTGTTCGGCCAATCCGTTCAGAATGGCATTCAATTCCACATCATTGCTCAGCATGAACCGGTCATTGGCAATATTCAGCCGCCGTGCCCTTAATGCCAACTGGCGTATGGACTCTTCTCCACTGAAATACACAGCCTGAAAGCGGTGCTTTTTCACCAGCTCGTTGAGCAACTGCAGAGCCAGGGTGGATTTTCCGATACCCGGATCACCTCCAAGCAGGATGATGCTGCCTTCAAGGAAACCGCCCCCCAACACCCTGTCCAGCTCCGGAATACCCGTGGCAAAACGCCGTGCATCCTCCCCCGTATTAATCAGGTGAAAGGCGGATTTTCCGGCCCGGGATGTCCGTTTTTGAAAGGGTGATTCCGGTGCAGTTATTTTTTCCTCCAGCGTATTCCATTCTCCGCACTGAGAACACTGTCCCATCCATTTGGGAAAATTGGCACCGCAATTAGAACAAACATAAGTTATTTTATTTTTCTTAGGCATGCGCACTTACCCATTAGTTCGTTAATGTACCAACAGAATTTTCAAAAAAGCAGTCTTCATCAACAGACGCAGTAATTTAAGGATTCAATACCCTTTTTTTCCTTAATTTCCGTTTATTCCAATCTAATTCTATGAAATTAATAACATGTTTTCTATTATTCGATACATGCAGAGAGCGTATATTACCACAATAAACGAAAAACCGGAAATTCGGATTTCGGGACAAGAAAACAATAAGCATTACTAAAAGAGCGTACCATGAAAGTCATTATTGCCGGAGGAGGAATTATCGGAAGCAATCTGGCTTCCACTTTATCCCATGAAGGACATGAGGTTTTTTTAATTGAGAAGCATTCAAAAATCGCTAATGAGATAGACGACAGAATTGATGCTAAAATTATTGTCGGGGAAGGGACCAACCCGGAGATATTGAAAGCGGCACATGTTGAAGAGGCAGATCTGGTAATTGCCGTTACAACATCTGATGAAACCAATCTGGTCATCGCCTCATTAGCAGCCCTTTATGGTGCTAAAAAAAGAATTGCCCGGGTTCGTGACATGGCGTTAACCCGTGCTCTGCATGAACTGGGTTTATCCAAATTTTATATTGACGAACTCATCAATCCGGAAAATATTGCATCCCGTTCCATTGTCCGGGCTGTCGGATCGCCCGGCGCCATAGAAGTGGCTGATTTTGCCCATGGAGAAATTTATTTCAGGGCCTTTAACATATCAGAAAACTCCACATTATGTAATATCAAACTGGATGAGCTGAATCATGAGAACTTTCCGTGGCCCTTTTTAATTACTGCCATTAAACGGGAACGGTCTGTCATAATCCCGAAAGGGGATACCCGGTTAAAAGCCAAGGACCGCATATACTGTCTTTTACTGCCCGCTTCAGCCGCAGAATTTTATACATTTATTAACCCGGACGTTAAAAAAGTTAAAAAAGTCATCATATACGGTGCAACTTATATCGGACAGCATGTGGCAAAAACCATATCAAAAAGTGTAAAAGACGTCATACTCCTGGAAGAAGACAAAAGAAAAGCTCAGGCCGTTGCCGGAATTTTAAACGACGTTCTGGTGATATCAGGATCGCCTTCTGACACAATGATACTCCAGGAAGCCGGTATAGAAACGGCGGATGTATTCATCGCCCTCAGTGACGATGAACATTCAAATCTGATCAGTGCCGTCCTGGCCAGGAAATTAGGGGCAAAAAAAACCATCATTACAACAAAACACCCGGATTTTATGGCCATTATGGATAACCTGGCCATAGATGTGGTCATCAACCCCCGATATCTTGCCGCCGATCAGATTACACGATGGGTCCGTGGCGAGGAAATTACCGCCATAACACAACTGATGGAAATTGATGCTGAAATCCTTGAACTCATTCCCGAAGAGAATTCTCCCATCACCCGGGCACCATTAAAGAATCTGACGTTACCAAAAGAAACACTTGTCGGAGCAGTCTACAGACATAATAAGGCAATTCTGGCATCAGGAACACTTCAGATTAATCCCGGTGAACTTGTTATTGTTTTTTGCCGCAAATTCAGTGAACGCAAACTCAGAAAAATGTTCAAAGCATTAAAATAGGCAAAATCCATGAACCTTAGACTTGTCCTGAACATCATTTCCCGGATTCTGGTCTTTTTTTCCGTCGTACTTCTGATTCCTTTAGCCTGGGGATTGGGAGATAATCCCGGAAGTCCTGAAGTTTATTCATTCATTTACACCATCATAATCAGTCTGATCATATCTTTGGTCTTCAGGCTTATCAGCAGATCTTCCGTGCAGCATATTGATACACTTAAAACAAAAGATGGATTATCTGTTGTGGGATTAACATGGATCATTCTGTCGTTGTTGGGCGCGCTTCCTTTTTATTTATCCCATGCCATACCATCCTTTACAGATGCCTATTTTGAAACGGTCAGCGGATTTACCACAACAGGGGCATCGATTTTAACAGATATCGAAAGTATGTCCCGTGAACTTTTATTCTGGAGAAGCATGACTCACTGGCTTGGGGGTATGGGATTGATTGTCCTGTATCTGGCCATTCTCCCTTTTTTAGGAAGCAATGCTTATCAGCTATACAAAGCTGAAGCTCCCGGGTTGACCGCTGAAAAAATACAGCCCAGGATGAAAGAAACGGCAAAGGTGCTGTGGGCCGTTTACTTTTTATTTACCCTGGCCGAAACAGTTCTTCTCATGGCTGGTGGCATGACTTTGTTTGACGCATTATGCCACACTTTCGGGACTCTGGCCACCGGAGGATTTTCGACACGAAACGCCAGTATCGGTGCTTTCAGTCCCTATATACAATGGATTATTATACTTTTTATGCTTTTATCGGGTATCAATTTTATGCTTCATTTCAGTGCGTTGAAAGGGAATATCAAGGCCTATTTTAAAAATGAGGAGTTCCGTTATTTCATCGGGATAATCATACTGACGTCTCTCTGTTTTACGATCATACTAACCCGCAACAGCACCTTGGAATCTCCGTTCCGGCATGCAGTATTTCAGGTTGTTTCCATCATGACGACCACGGGATTTGTCACGACAGATTTTGATATATGGCCCTATGCATTGCGATATACGCTAATTTTACTCATGTTTATCGGAGCATCCGGCGGTTCTACCGGTGGCGGCATGAAAGTAGTACGGGTTATCTCTTCCATAAAAATTGTTTTTAGCCATATACACAGGGCAATCTATCCCAATGCTGTCATACCGGTACGTTTCAATAAAAAACCTCTTTCATCCAATTTGGTTACAGCTGTCGTTGTTTATTTTATGATTTATATCCTCTTGTTTACATTTGGGACCTTGTTAATGACTATGACTGAAAGATGCGATCTGGTAACAGCTTTTTCAGCTTCTGTTGCATCTCTCAGCAATATCGGTCCCGGACTTGGAAAGGTGGGAGCAACACAAAATTATCAATGGATAAGCATTCCGGGAAAATGGATTCTTTCTTTTCTCATGCTGGCAGGACGACTGGAGCTCTATTCCATATTGATTTTATTCATTCCTGCAACCTGGAAAAAGTAAATTAGTAATAGAATATTCATTCTTCCTCATTTTACAACACTCTTCGTCACTTCCACAAAAATAAAAAGTGATTATTTATTTGACTCAATATTGATTATTTCGCATTTTTGCACGACATGAGACTGGAAAACAATTTTCAAAGACAAGTGCGACCGTGAAAGCACCAGCGCCCCGTTGGGAATGGCGGATTTTTGATAAGGATTTGTCTTTCCTGGAAAAGCCGCCGCATTTCAGCAAACCTGATTCCGTTCAGAAAAGCAGTGAAATTTATTTTGTATCCAAGACGTGTGGAGATAATATTAAAATCCGGCATAACACACTGGATATAAAGAGATTACTCAATGTAAACGAACATGGTTTTGAACAGTGGACACCTATCCTGAAAGAGGTCTTTCCCCTTTCAAAAAAGACGATTGATGTCTTATGGAATATATTATCGGTTTCTGCCGAAATGCCTGAAACCATCCCCTTGTCCCTGAATAATTTTCTCAACACCCTGAAAAAGGATGCAGATATTGCATTGGTTACAGTAGAGAAAGAGCGGCAACGATATACCATCAACGGATGTATGGCTGAATACTCCCGGATTATGTTGAATGGTATTCTTTACGAAACCATTTCCTTAGAGCACATTGACGATCGCCATTTATTTCATATCCTCCAATCCCTGGAATGGGAATTTTTGCCTAACATGAATTATATTGATTTTTTAAAACTTTTTTTGACAGAACATGACAAATCCGGAGAAAAACAATTATGAATCTTGAAATAGAGCGAAAATTTCTGGTAAAGGGAAATGAATGGCGGGGACAGGCAGAAGGAGTGCTTTACCGTCAGGGATATTTATCTCTGAAAAAAGAACATGTGGTTCGTGTTCGTGTGATGGGTGAAAAAGCCTATCTGACAGTTAAAAGCACCTCCAAAGGGGCATCCCGGGTTGAATTTGAATACCCCATTCCTTTACAGGATGCGGAATACATGTTAAACCATCTCTGTGAAAAACCCTTAATCGAGAAAAAACGGTATACATTTGAAACAGGCGGCATAACCTGGGAAGTGGATGAATTTTTAAATGAGAATGCCGGATTGATCCTGGCGGAAGTGGAATTATCTTCGGAGGATCAGTCTATAAACCTGCCATCATGGATCGGCAAAGAAGTGACAGGGGACAGTCGGTTTTATAATTCCAATTTAATCAGGAAACCATATAAAATGTGGCGTGATGAGTTGGAGTTTTGAGTTTTACATCTCCCGGATTAAGTCCGGGATGGCTCCTCTCCCCCTCGCCTTCTCATATTCCCAGCACAGCTCCTCCATCCACCAGGATGTCGGCACCGGTAATATAGGAAGCAGCATCGGAACAGAGAAAGGCGCCGACACGTCCCAATTCTGCCGGATCGGCAAAGCGTTTCAGAGCTGTCCGTTCAAGCCATTCTTTCCGTAATTCAGGTTGATCTGAGAGTG
The DNA here is from genome assembly GCA_021157965.1 of Candidatus Neomarinimicrobiota bacterium. Taxonomy (NCBI): domain Bacteria; kingdom Pseudomonadati; phylum Fidelibacterota; species Fidelibacterota bacterium. The sequence goes on along the minus strand of JAGGVO010000046.1, from coordinate 4,156 downwards.
CTTTCAGGCGATCCGTCTCGACAAATCCGGGAAGAAGGTTATTAATGGCAATCCTGTAAGGACCCAATTCCCGGGAGAGCGTTTTGGTCATGGATGTAAGTCCGCTCCGGATGACATTGCTGATGACCAGATCCGGAATGGGTTGTTTGGCACTCATGCTGGTCACCACAAGAATCCGCCCGCCTTTTTTATTTTGCTTCATCTTTTCCCCTGCCCAGCGTATGCCCCGAATCGCAGAAAAGAGCGTGGAATTCAACCCTTCCTGCCAGGCATTATCATCCACCTGTCCAAAGGTCCCTTTTGCCGGACCGCCACAGTTGACAACCAATATATCCAATCCTTTCAACTGCTTGAAAACCCATTCCAGGGTGGATGTGTAATCTGTGGAAATATCCACCTGAAAACCCATGATATCCCCTTTTTTCATAAGTTTCCTCTCGGCCGAGTGGATATTCTGCAAATCCCGGCTACCGATGGCAACAAAAGCCCCTTCTTCCACCAAAGTTTCGGCAATGGCAAAACCAATCCCTTTTGTCCCGGCAAGAACAATCGCTTTCTTGTTTTCAAGATGAAGATCCATGCATACTCCCGAACTTTTTTAATTTGTTTTTTTTATAATGCTTACTACTGATTTATTGTAGATTTTTTTTCGTCCATTTCAAACACATTTCCATCCTCTTGGTAATCCGGCAGAGAGATGTTAAATTCCCCCGGCAGTTTTGAACCGGACAGCCTAAAAAGTAAGGATATTGCATGCAGAATGTACTGATTGACCATCCATTCGGGATACTCGCGGTTTTGCTTGTTGTTCCCGCCATTATTTTTTCTGTTCAGGATCATACCCGATGGGGACGAAAACTGTTTAACGTGGTTCCTCCCCTGGTTTTTGCCTATTTTCTTCCCACTCTTTTATCTTCGGTGGGAGTCATTCCCACAACAGCACCCATCTACGGCTCTATCAAAACCTTTGTTCTTCCGGCCAGTCTTTTACTTTTAACTCTGGCGGTAGATATCAAGGGTATTCTCAAGCTGGGACCCAAAGCATTAATCATGTTCCTGTCTGGAACTCTGGGGATAGTTATCGGCGGTCCCATCAGTTTATGGATTTTTAAGGATCAATTGCCTCCTGAAATCTGGAAAGGTATGGCAGCCCTGGCCGGGAGCTGGATCGGTGGCGGTGCCAATTTCATTGCCATTGGACAATCCGTCAAAGCCACATCCACCATGCTGGCCATGATGGTGGTGGTTGATGTGCTGGTTGCCAACATCTGGACAGGTATCCTTTTATATCTTGCAGGAGAAAGCGACAAAATAGACCGCTGGCTTGGGGCAGACAATTCGGCCATTACCGAACTGAAAAACAAAATTGTCAATTTCCAAAAATCAGTTGCCCGTACCCCTACAACCACCGACTATATGATGATGCTTGCATTATCTTTCGGATGTGCCTGGGCAGCTTATAAAGTGGGAAATATCCTGCCGGAGATTGGAAATATTATCTCCCATTCCACATGGAAAATCATCATCATTACAACCTTGGGAGTAACCTTCTCGTTTACGGCCATCAAGCGCCTTGAAGGCGTGGGTGCATCCAAACTGGGAACCGTCATGCTCTATCTGCTGATTGGTGTAATTGGAGCCAATGCGGATCTGCGGGAAGTAGTCAAATATCCCTTTCTTTTTGCCATGGGATTAACCTGGATTTTTTTCCATGTCATCATTCTCCTGGGAGCCATGAAACTGACCCGTTCACCCCTCTTTTTCATGGCTGTAGGATCCCAGGCTAATGTGGGCGGTGCAGCCAGCGCGCCCATCGTGGCATCTGCCTTTCACCCGGCCTTGGCTTCCGTGGGGGTGATGCTGGGAATTGCCGGATATGTCCTCGGAACTTATGCCGCACTGATATGTGCTACTCTTCTCCAATGGGTCTGTTAACTCTCATTTTTCTAACATTCATTTTTCTGGCATTGCTGTTTGGGTTGATGCTCATAAATCCCTTTATCCGTCAAAAAGGGCGTCACGCCAAAAAAGAACAATCCTTTGGAACCCTGTGGCGGCGCCCAAAAAAATAAAATCGGAAAGTTGTACACCGTAACGCCAGACTTTTTAATGAATCATACATCAAAACATAAAGGAAAATCCATAAAAAGGGAAAAAACCGTTTTGATAACCGGCGCCTCATACGGGATAGGAGAAGTCCTGGCCGTAGAATTCATTCGTGACGGATATGATTTGGTTTTGACTGCCCGGTCTGAGGATAAACTGACAGAGGTCCGGGCTGAACTTCTTAAAAAACATCCTCAACGGAAAATTCATCTCTTCCCCATGGATTTATCTCTTCCAAATGCCCCGGCAATGCTTGTAAAACAGTTGGATAATCAAAATATAACCGTTGATGTCCTCGTAAACAATGCAGGATACGGGCTTCTGGAAAAATTTCATGAGACTGATATAAACCGTATTCTGAATATGATCAGCCTGAACGTGGACAACCTTGTACATCTCACAGCCTTGCTCACACCGGCTATGATCGCTCAAAAATCCGGTGGGATTTTGAATGTAGCATCCATCGCCGCATATGTGCCCGGCCCCAATATGGCAGTTTATTATGCAACCAAAGCCTTTGTCCTCTCTTTTTCCGAAGCTTTACATGAAGAATTGAAAGCCTATGGCATTGGTGTGACCTGTCTGGCCCCTGGTCCGACCAAAACCCGGTTTGGAGAGGTGTCCGGTATGGAATCCTCCCTGATTTTCCAAATGGGTGCCCAAAACGCTGATGAAGTTGCCCATAAGGCATATCAGGGATTTAAGAAGGGAAAAACTGTTGTCGTGCCAGGATTTAGAAATAAACTGACGATTTTATTTTCCCGTATCATTCCCCGTGCCTTGGTACGAAAAGTAGTTTATAAAATCCAGAAAATCAGATAGTTCAGGAAAAAAACTCTTTGTGGATAGTTTTTACGGCCTCATCCCGGACCGATTTATCGACAATAAAGTAAGCGGCTACAGGAGAAGCACCGACAGAAATAATGCGGATATTGATATGCCTGCGGCTTACGGCTCCAAATATCCGGGCTGCCACACCGGGCGTTTCCAGGATTCCCTGTCCCACAACAGCAATTAAGGACAGATTATCCAGAATATTCAGATGACTCACGACACCCGGTAGAACATCACCGGTTACTTTCCGGGCTGTATCCAGATCCTGGAGAGAAAGAAGGATATTGATGGAGGTCTGGGCTGTGATCACTGATTTGATATTGATCCCGGCTTTATCCAGCGCCCGGGTTACGATGGCCAGAATACCGGCTTTCATACCCACACCCGGTCCTTCAAGCTGAAGAATCCCAAAGTCATCAGAAAAGGTGACACTTTTAATCACATCCTCATGAATCCGGCTTTCGTTGCTGATGATTGTGCAGGGTTCCTGATGCTGATCAAAAGCAGATATATCAAAGATTCTTATGGGAATACCGGTTTCAACCAGGGGCTCCACAGTCCGGGGATGAAGAATTTTTGCACCAAAATACGCCAGTTCCGCCGCTTCGGTATAAGTGAGCCGTTCCAGGTTCCGGGGTGATTGGACTATTTTGGGATCGCCACTCAGAAAGCCGTTTACATCTTTCCAGATATCCAGGGAATCCGCCTGGATACAGCGGGCGATAGCGGCAGCGGAATAATCACTGCCTCCCCGTCCCAACAGGGTCACTTTCCCCTCAGGAGAAATCCCGTAAAAACCAGGGACCACCGTGATGGTATCAAACGTAATCATTTCTGATACACGGGAAGCGGCATAATCCACCCCGGTATTCCCCGAATTTCCAACCGTTATGAGTCCCAGCTCTTCAGGTCTTTTTTCTACGGTATCAAAGCCCCTTTCTTTGAGGATTTCCGTAAGCATCAGGGAACTGAACCGTTCACCATAACTGAGTATCAATTCCTCTGTCTGGCGGGGAATGTCTCCGATATAGTGAATACCCATCAAAAAACGTTCCAGCTCCAGGACCAGTGTGTTGATTTTCTGTAAAATACGCTCCCGGGATGCGGCATGATGGATATTTTTCAGAAGTGTATCCTGTTTCAGGCGACGGATAAATTCTACACCGGGTTTTACAGAGTCCTGATCATAACGAACTTTCCAGATCAGTTCCTGAAG
>JAGGVO010000045.1 GCA_021157965.1 Candidatus Neomarinimicrobiota bacterium | reverse complement strand
TCTTAATTAGTTCGTTTAATTTACTAACTAAATTAAAGCTTCGTTTCCTGAATTTCAAATATTATTTTTCCATAGCTGTTTTTTTGTAAACATCGCCACATCAATCAAGAGGAAAGGATTGATCTATGTCTGCACTTTTTCGGATTCTCTGCATCGGCAACAGCATAACAGATGCAGGGCGAACCAATGACAAACCGCCCCTTGGGGATGGCTATGTTGCCCGGCTGAAGGAAATAATCGAAACCTGTCATCCCGATTTTCCCTTTGAAATCCTGAACAAAGGAATTTGCGGAAACACCATTGAAGGACTCGCCATGCGCTGGCAGACAGACGTTCTTGACCCGGCTCCGGATCTGCTGACAATGCTTATCGGCGTCAATGATGCCCATGTCACCCAGAACCACCCATCTCCCGAAGAAGAACGGATATCCCACTTCCTCAACATCTATAACACGCTGATCCGGCAGACACAGGCCGGCCTTCCCAATACACCCATCCTTCTTATGACTCCCTTTTATATCTGCAAAGACCCCTCCCTGCCGGTTCTGAAAACCACGGAGAAAATGGTCAGGGGTATTCTCGATCTTTCAAAGCACTATGCCCTTCCCTACCTTAACCTCCACGCCATGTTTATATCCCTCCTGGAAGAATCTCCCGAAAGCCGCTGGGCTACAGACCGCGTACACCCCACACCGAAAGGACACGGCCTGATCGCCCAAATCCTCTATAATGCCCTGATGCAACATAATTTCATAAGAAGCTGATCTGAAAAGGCATTTCCCTTTATATGCCTGCTCATCTGAAGCTTTTCGTAGGGACCTGAAGGACACAACCTTATTCCCCGGTTTCAATGCATCCGGGATATTTGGATGACCAATTTCACAAGGGGGCTTTCTATTCACAGGATAATTTGGTAATTTCCCGGCAGAAATATAAAGGATCCATCATGAGCAATACAGTTGTTCTTCGTCATGCCAGAGTCTTTACGGGCATTACCGTGCTGGAGGACTCATCCATTATCATTATCGATGATAAAATCTCTGATGTACTGAGTGAAAAACGCTTCAAACAGCGGACCTGGCCTAAAGATGTGAAAGTCTACGACATGGAAGATTCCTGGGTCTCGTCCGGTTTTGTGGATACTCACATTCACGGCCTGCACGGATTTGACACGGCGGACGGCGAAGTGGATTCCATTCTGGAAATGTCCAAAGCTCTTGTGGAATATGGTGTTACGGGATTTTGCCCTACGCTGTATCCCCAGGAAGATAAGGATTTCATTAAAGCGATTCGCAGTATCAGGGTTTCCATCGGGATTGAAACAGGTGCCAAGATTTTCGGCCTGAACCTGGAGGGTCCATTTCTATCCCGGGAAAAACCGGGTGTCTTACCGCCGAAAAACATGAAAGAAGTGAACCTGGATTTGATGGATCGTTATATCCGGGAATCAGGAAATAACATTGTCATCATGACGGTGGCTCCGGAGTTGAAAAACATGCACGAGCTGGCACTGTATTGTACCAAGAAAGGGATCGTCCTTTCGGCAGGACATTCCAACGCCACCTACGAAAACATGCTGGAAGGGATTCAGGCCGGTATTCTTCACTCCACACACTTTTTTAACGCCATGCGGCGGCTTCACCACCGGGATCCCGGTGTTGTGGGTGCCATTATGATCCATCCCAATGTATCCTGCGAAATTATTGCAGACGGCTATCACCTCCACCCCGCCATTGTCAAACTCCTCCGGGAAGTCAAACCCATCAACAAGATGATCCTGGTCACCGATTCCCTGAAGCCCACAGAACAGAAGTCAGGATGTCTTATCGCCAACAACGAAGAAGTCTATTATGACGAGGGTGTTTTCAAACGGAAAGCGGACGATACCATTGCCGGTTCAGCCCTGACCATGATCAAGGGGGTAAAAAACCTGGCAGGCATGGGCTTTGATGTGGATGATGCCCTGCGTATGGCTTCCTGTAATCCGGTGACCGTCCTCAGCCGGCAGATCCAAACCGGCTATATCCTCCCCGGTCGTTATGCCGATATTACCTCTTTTGATGATGACTTCGGCGTAAAACTCACCATGGTTCAGGGTGAAGTCAAATACATCAACATGGATAAACCGAAAAAACGGGTAAAAATCCTGCAGGATGACGAAAAGAAAAAAGCGGATACAAAAAATTAGGTTAAAACGTTTTCAGACGTTAAAAAGATTAAAAAGAAATAAATAAAACCCTTATTCCGGTATTTAGTTTTTCAGAAGATTTGCTTTTCGTTCTTCAAATTCTTTCTTGTCAATCTCGCCTTTGGCGTATCGTTCTTTCAAGATATCCAGGGGTGTTTTATCCCGTGAATATGGCCGACCGGATTCCTGAATCAGGGATTTTAATAGCAACCACAGCACAAAAATGATGATAACCATTCCCGGGAGCCAGATAAACCAGTTGACGCCCGGCCATCCCCAAAAACCGTGCACCATTGTATTCCTCCTATGGCTGAGAGTTACATTATCAAATTATCTATACATTGGGGATATTTAAGTGGATCCCGTTACATCTTGGCAACAAAGGCGAGTCCCACAACCCAGTCGATGGCATTCAGCAGGCAGTGGGACAACATCCCTATCAGAATATTTTTCTTTTTTTGAACCCCGTAAATCAGGGGCAGCACGGCCACCGTCCGGGTGACAACCAGCCAGGGCGTCCACACATGGTAGAGGGCAAAAAGCGCGCTATGAAGAAGGGGGGTCCACCCTTTCAATCTTTCCGGCATACGGGGCAACAGATATCCCCGGAAATACAATTCTTCCGTCACGGGTAAAATCACCACAAGAAAAATAAAAAAGAGTCCATAGGTGATAAGCAGGGATTCCCGTGAATACCCCCCGTCGAGTCCCATCTCAAGGTGCAGATATTCGGGTATCCATGAAAACAAGGATATCAGCAGGTCAGAGCTGAAATTGAAAAGGGTAAACAGAAGGCCACTTGCCAGAAAAATCGCCGGGACCCACACAAGGTAATGCCACAGGGATATGGAATGGCAATAGCGGACAATTCCGTTGAAAAAGGGTTTACCCGTCTTTTTCTTTTGAAACAGCAGATATCCCAGTTCAAAGGGGATTAAAGCCAGGATACCGGCAAGGATCAGAGCCATCACGGTAGGAAATCCCTGTGACCGGACAGATGGTGCCAGGGTATAGTATACAGCGCCGGTCAGAAATCCGGGTAAAAGATGTAGCAGAATGGAAATGGGAAGAGAATGTTCATTGGAGTTTTTCATATTACATCAGATTATTGCTTATGGGTTGTCTCATCACCTTTTCTTTGCTGATAAAAGAATCATACACAAAGAGTCCGGCCAGGAAAATCGCCAGGGAAATAAACCCGGCGAGTCCTGTCATACCGACTGTCAGGTCATTCCCCCCTTTAATCAGCATGATGGCGATACCGGCCGTCCCGTTGAGGGTGCCATGTATCACAGCCGCGGCGATCACGGAGCCTGATTTGATGGTCACATAGAGAAAGAGTGGTGTAAGTAAAAGGCACCAGATCGTCATCATCAGCACACCCAATTGGGGATGTTGGGGATAATTGTGTCCCATGAGGATAATAGGGGCATGCCAGATCCCCCAGATAAAGCCGATGGCCAGGGACGCTTTCAGGAAGGACATTTTTTTGAATTGACGGAGGAGGAATCCTCGCCATCCCAGTTCTTCACCGAAAGCCGCCACGGCATTGATCGTAATCCCGGCCAGGAGTCCCTGGAGAAAGGAAATCCAGAAAGGATGGACCGGATAGGTCTCAATGGATTGCCGGATTTGTTCCAGTTGTTCCGGTGTCATCATAGTTTCGAAGCGTTTCATCATCCCGGCCATATCGGGACTGAAGGAAACATCGGGAAACAGCAGGCTGATGCCGAAGGTCCCAAAGCCGAT
>JAGGVO010000044.1 GCA_021157965.1 Candidatus Neomarinimicrobiota bacterium | reverse complement strand
GTGGACAGTCGTCAGTCAACAGTCAATAGTCGACAGTAGTGAGAAATTGATTGGATGATTGATTCGATTGTCTGCCCTGTGAAATAAAAGCCGGTTTGTCTGGGGGAATGACGCGTAACGCGTGACGCGTGACGAGAAAGTCGGCAGTGGACAGGCTACCGGTTATTTGCTACTGGCTATTGAAAGCCTTCTTTTCTATCAATCATCATCAATATATAATTATTAATATTATCTTGCATTAAACCGTAAAACCGATTATCTTAACCCCCGGGATGGAGGGCGAACCTATTACAGAATCCATATATTCAATTTCACACTTTTTTGCTTGACATATACATTGGGCGAACACAATCCTGTCCGCAACGAGCATGCTCGTTCCCTACGTTTTTTTAATTTTACCCGAGCAACGATGTTGGGCAAGCACTCTCTCTCCCTCTCTCCCTCGTGCTCTTGTGCTCTCATACACTCATTCCCTCTGCGTCACTGCATCCTCAGCGATATATAAAAAATAACCTCAGCGTCTTTGAGAGCTCTGCGGGAGGAACCGTGTCCTGTATCGCCCTGCATCTCCGCGCCCTCCGCGGGAGGAAAATCTCCCCTTCATCAATAACCAAAGGGCCGAATCACCCGGTCCAGTAATCCATGAACCTTGGAAATAATCACTCCGTAATTGGTAATGGGAATCTCTTGCCTGTGGGCGGTCAGTATTCGCCGTTTGAATTCCATGCCGGTGATCATGCAACTGCCGCAATGGATGATTAATGTATATTCTTCCAGATTTTCGGGGAAATCATGTCCGGCATAGACATCAAAATGGAGATCTTTGCCGGTATATTGTTTCAACCACCGTGGGATTTTTACCCGGCCGATATCATCGGATTGCACATGGTGTGAACAGGCTTCCGCAATAAGGATCTTATCCCCGTTTTCCAGTTTATCTGCCATGTTCGCTCCTTCAACCAACATATCCAAATCCCCTTTGTACCGTGCAAAAGCGGTTGAAAAGGTGGTAAAAGGGACCTCATCAGGCACGCTTCCCGCCACTTTCAGCACAACCTGGGAATCGGTAATAACCAGAGCAGGCGGCCGGGATAGTTTTTCCAGGGCTTCATCCAACTCACGATCCTTCACCGTCACCGCAATGGCATCATTATCCAGCACTTCCCGGATGACCTGCACCTGAGGAAGAATTAAACGTCCCTTTGGTGCCGCCAGATCAATGGGAACCACCAAAACAACCAGATCCCCACCCTGGATAATATCCCCGATAATCACCGGTTCACGTTTAAAATATTCCGGGACAGAAGCAATGATTTTTTCCTTCAGGTCATGGACACCCAGAAATGTTTTGGTTGAGACCCTCAGGGCGCGGTTCACTTCTTCCACGGGAATTTCCGGGGATGCCAGATCTGATTTATTGAACGCGATGAGATAAGGTATATCCATTTTTTTTAAATCATCAATGATTTCCCTGTCCGCTTCCGTAATTCCATGTTCGTCAACCACCACCACAGCAATATCGGTCCTTAACAGAACCTTTCGGGTGGCTTTTACCCTCATATCCCCCAATGTTCCCGTATCATCCAGTCCGGCTGTATCATAAAAGGTTACAGGACCTACAGGAATCAGTTCATACGCTTTCGCCACGGGATCAGTGGTAGTCCCGGGCTCTTCCGAGACAATGGCAATGTCCTGTTCGGCAATGGCATTGATCAGGGAGGATTTCCCCGCATTCCGCCTGCCTAAAAAAGTGATAATCAGTCGTTCTCCACGAGGGGCTTTTACCATAGTGTACTCCTTACAAATGCTCTCCGGGCGTAAATCCCAGTTTTAACATATTCTGAGGTGATAAAAGAGTATCCAGTTGATCTTGTGTCAGATATTTCTTTTCCAATACCAGATTTTTGAATGATTTCTTTTCAGCCAGCGCTTCTTTCACCCATTTCTGCACTGTATCATATCCAAAATAGGGCACCAGTGCCGTTGCCAGGGTCCACCCTTCACCGATTTTCGATTCACAGGATTCCCGGTTCGCCTGGATATCCTGTGTACAGTGATGATCCATGGCAACAGTCACGGCAGTCAATAGCTTCAGGGATTCCATAAAAGTGTGGCTTATCAGCGGCAGAAGATGATTTAACTCCAGCTGTCCCATACCCGCTGCCTGGGCGATCACCTGGTCATTACTCATGACCCGCAGGGCAACCTGTACGGCGGATTCAGGAATTACCGGATTCACCTTTCCGGGCATAATGGACGAACCTGCCTGGATTTCCGGCAACCGGAGCTCATGAAATCCCCCGGCCGGTCCCGATGAAAGAAGCCTGAGATCATTGGCGATTTTCATCAGATTCACGGCATAACTTTTTAAAATAGCCGAGACTTCCGCAAAATTGTCCAGATTCTGTGTGGCATCCACCAGATTCTCTGCCCTGGCCAGTATGAGTCCTGTCTCTTTTTTCAAGTATTCGGATGCTTTAAAAATATATTCCCGGGGAGCACCCAACCCGGTTCCAACGGCCGTTCCCCCCAGGTTATGGATTTTTATCCGCTCCCGGGCTTTAAATATCCGCCAGCGGTCCCGGGCTACCGCCTCCGCCCAGGCCCCAAAGGTCATTCCCAGAGTCATGGGAACCGCATCCTGAAGCTCGGTCCGGCCCAGTTTTAAAATATTCTGAAAAACCGCCTCTTTTTCCTGTAAATCTGCCTGCCAGTCAATAACCGCCCTTTCAAGGTCTTTTAAACGGAGCAATACAGCCACACGCAGGGCCGTTGGATACACATCATTGGTGGATTGGTGAAGATTTACATGGTGCAACGGATGGATTATGTCATAAGTACCGGGAGAATATCCGAGTTTCTGCAGCGCAAGATTGGCGATCACCTCATTGAAATTCATATTGGTGGATGTGCCGGCCCCTCCCTGCCAGGGATTGACCACAATCCATGCGTGGTGCTTTCCCCCGGCTATTTCAGAACAGGATTCAGCCAATACTCTTGCTTTCTCAGCATCCAGGTACCCTGTCTCTTCATTGGCCCGAATACACGCTTTTTTCACCAGGGCAAAGGCTTTGATAAAAACCGGATCCAGTCGTTCCTCGCTAAAAGAAAAATGGTTCAGTGAACGCTGAGTATGAATGCCATACAGGCAGTCATCCGGCAATTCAAGGGTTCCTAAGGCATCTTTTTCTATTCGGGACATAGGTATCGTCACCTGTTTTTGCTGCAATTTACATATAGCAGGTGGATTCCGCACGTAGAGAATCCTCACGGATAATCCCCTTCCATGGAGGTATCACTTCTTTTTTCACATAACTTATTTTAATTTTAAAGGAAACAAAGGAGTTGCATGGCAGAAACACGACGGGAAATACTGATGCGGGGATTTGATCCCCTGGCCCTTCTGGGAGTGAATGATGAGAATTTAAAAATTCTGGAGGATCATTTTAACGCGGAGATCATGGCCCGGGGACAGAGTATCAAAATCATTGGGGATCC